>NZ_FLLS01000001.1 GCF_900078545.1 Olegusella massiliensis | reverse complement strand
AAAGGCCAGAGCATAAAGCTCTGACCTGCGCTTACGTGGTCGGGTGGACTGGATTCGAACCAGCGACCCCTTGACCCCCAGTCAAGTGCGCTACCAAGCTGCGCCACCACCCGTTTGCTCGTCTTATCGACGCGCGAGTAAGTAATTTAACACCCTATCAGAAATAATGCAAGTAGAAATATCACAACAATTCACATGAACATTGATAAACAAGCATCTCTTGAGCATCAGCGATAGTTGCAACACGCAAAAAAACCGTTCTCCTCATTTGCGCTCATGCCAATTCCAGCTTTTCTGCTAGCTCAAGCCATTCATCTTCAAGTTTGGAAACTTCTTGCTTGTTTGTGTTCAAATGCTCTTGAATGTTTAGCAAACCTTGATAATCCGTAGGATTATGTGCCGCTAGCGCATCTTGTAGCTCGTCTGTCTCTTCACGCAATTTTTTAAGACGACGCTCAACAGCATCAAAGCGCTTTTTTGCAGTACGACGCTCTTGATTACTCAATCCAGAGACGACCTGATTGGAAGCATCAGAGGCAACACTCTGCAAAGAAACCCCATTTACTCCAGCAGCTTTACGCTCATCCAAAAGGCACAAATATTCATCAACCCCACCTGGACAATGCCTAAGGTGTCTGTCGATAATCGCGTACTGATTGTCTGTGACACGTTCCATTAAAAAGCGATCGTGAGTCACAAGCAGCAAAGTCCCTGGCCAGCTATCAAGCAAATCTTCAACCACCGCAAGCATATCGGTATCAAGGTCATTGCCCGGCTCGTCCAGTATCAAAACATTAGGTTCCTGAAGAAGAACTGCCAAAATTGCGAGACAGCGACGCTGGCCCCCAGACAAATCTTTAATAAAAGTTGGCCAATCGGCACGAGTAAAGCCTAATCGTTCTGCCATCTGTTGCGGACTTTGGGGCTTTCCGCCAGTATAGTAAATCTGCTTAAACAAGCTCAATAAATCCTCTACCCGCTCGTCATTGTGTGCAGATAATTCTTCAAGCTGTTGGGACAGAACTGCCAGCTGAACTGTTTTGCCAATTTTTAGGAAACCAGTTGTGGGACGAAGCCTGCCACACATCAAGCGCAGCAGGGTTGACTTACCGGCACCATTTTCACCAAGAATACCTATACGATCACCTGGGCCTACAATCCAATTGAGACCCTCAAGCACGATCTGATCTTCAAAGCGCACACCAATATTTTTGAGTTCAAAGACCTGCTTTCCCAAACGCCCTACTGCAAGACGACACAACTCAACGCTATCGCGTACAGGAGGATCTTGTGCGAGTAAGGCACGTGCAGCCTCAATGCGGAACTTTGGCTTTGAACTGCGGGCCTTGGCACCATGAGCCAACCAATTGAGTTCTTTACGCAAAACATTTTGTCTACGTTCTTCAGATGCTGCCGCTTGTCTTTGGCGCTCAACACGCTGCTGAATATACGCAGAGTATCCACCCTCAAAAGGATCAATGATGCCATCGTGAACTTCCCACATATGTTCACAGACCTCATCAAGAAACCAACGATCATGTGTCACTACAAGCAGCGCACCAGTACCTGCAGGCCAGCGACGCGTCAGATGACCTGCGAGCCATCGAATTGCATGCATATCTAAGTGGTTGGTTGGCTCATCCATTAAGAGGACATCCCAATCACGAGACAACACGCGTGCAAGATCGACACGACGACGCTGACCACCTGAAAGCGTGCCCACCTGACTTTGCAAGTCAACGTCAACTAACAGCTCATCACAAATAGAACGGATTTTGGGATCTGATGCCCATTCATATTCGGGCGTATCCCCCATCACTGCATGAATAACCGTATCACCATCATCAAGGCTATCTGACTGCGTTAACATACCAACAGAGATAGTATTACGCCAAGTAATGCTTCCCGCATCTGGCTCGATCCGATGTCCAATGAGTTGCAACAGCGTGGATTTACCATCACCATTTCGACCAACGATACCAATACGTTCGCCTTCATTAATGCCTATTGTGGCATCATGTAAAACCTGTTTGCCAGGCCACTCATGTGCAACGTGCTCAAGTCCAACCAAAATGCCCATTACGTATATAACCTCGGTCTCACCACGGTTGCATCTATATCATTTTTTGAATCAGAATGAGATGTTTTATGAGCCGTCTCAGAAGTAGTTTTTGCTGCCAACATGTTTGCAATATGCTCAGCAAGAGCTCTTGCTACCTGGTGTTTGCTTAGCGTTGGAAGCTGCTCAACGCCATCTGCTGTAACAAAGCTCACCCTATTGGTATCCCCGCCAAAGGCAGAATCCTTTCGCGAAACATCATTTGCAACAATGAGGTCACAACCCTTCTTGGCAAGCTTTTCCTGTGCATTTTTAAGCAAATCATTAGTTTCTGCAGCAAAGCCAATAACCAAGCGCTCACCTTTATTTACAGAAAGACTTGCAAGAATATCTCGTGTGCGTACGAGTTTAATAGTATCGAGATTCTCACGACCTTTTTTGAGCTTGTGATCGGCAGGATCCGCGGGCTTATAGTCCGCAACTGCAGCGGCACAAATTGCAATATCGCAGTTCTCAAAAGCCTTGATCGTGGCTTGATACATTTCAGACGCAGATACCACGTCAATGCGGTTGACGCCCTCAGGCGTTGCAAGGCTAGTAGGCCCTGCTATAAGCGTCACCTCAGCACCAAACGATTTACATGCTTCTGCAATAGCAAAACCCATCTTTCCCGAAGAAGCATTGGCAATATAACGAACAGGGTCGATAGCTTCGTGCGTGGGACCTGCCGTGATAAGAACACGCTTACCAGCAAGCTTCTCCTGCATAGCTGCTGCATCTTCTTTATCTTGTTCGCCACAAGCAACCTGACCAAAAGACAAAAGCATGGTGCGATCAGGGTCTGTATCAAAACTGCGCAGAGCAGTACGCGCATCGAGAGCATCCATTACAGAAGCAAAAATTTCATTAATATCAGCAAGCTTACCGGCGCCCACATCACCACACGCAAGGCGCCCGTGGACAGGAGAAATAATACGTATACCCCTGCGCTCGAGCGTCTCAAGATTATCTTGGGTAGCCGCTGCCTGCCACATATGTACATTCATCGCAGGAGCAAGCAATAAAGGGGTATTTCGTGGCAAAGCAAGCAAAGTAGTTGAAAGCGCATCATCAGCAATGCCACAAGCAAGCTTTGCCATACTATTTGCTGTTGCCGGTACAACAACAGCCGCATCTGCCCACTCGGCAAGCGTGATATGAGGAATAGGATCGGATCCTTCAAAAAGCTTAACAAGTACCTCATGCTGCGTTAAAGCCTCAAAAGTCGCTACTCCCACAAACCGCTCTGCTTCGGGAGTTACACACACGCGCACTTCACAGCCCTGCTTTTGGAAGAGCCTGAGCAGCTCGCAGGCTTTATATGCGGCAATCCCTCCACTTACACCCAAAAGAATTTTTGGAGCAAGGGTATCCTCCTTATCAGGATAAGTCTGACGAGACAGCTGGGAATCTCGTTGTGAGGATTCACTCATGCCAGGGCTCCTTTAGTAATAAGGATACGATGACAATAGGGGCAAGTAGCAATCTCCGGACCACGTCTAAGATCACCAAAATCTGCAGGTTGTAATTTAACGCGACAAACAGACGGTACATTTCCGCGCAAGGCCTCCACTGCAAGACCGCCAAAGCGTTTACAAGCCTGCTCGTAACGCTTAATCACCTCTGCAGAAATCTCCGTTATTACTTGCGCACGCTCGTTCTTAAGCAAGCGTTCTTCTGCTCTTAAATCAGCACTATCCTTCTCAAAGGAATCCTTTTGCGCAGTCTTTTCAGCAACAAGACGTTCTGCCATAGCACGAGCATTTGATTCAGCTTTTTGAAGGCGTTCCAAAGCTGCAGCTTTTTCCATATAAGCATGCTCAAGCTTTTCTTGTTGCTTGGCCAAAGCAGATAAATGAGCCTCTAAATCGCGTGTTTGACGAAATCCCGCCTCGCGCGCGTGCGCCTCCGCCTTTACATTGGCAATCTTATCCAACACAAGCGCATGTTGAGATTCATTGTCGTCAAGCTCCATCTGAGCATCTTTAAGTTGACCCACAATAATGGTTGTTTGGCGCGCCAACTGACGCTGTGCACGAGCAATGGTCCCAAGCTTTTTCTGCTGAGGCATGGCATCAAGCTGAGCGTGAATTCTCATCAATTTGATATCTATATCTTGTAGGCGAAGCAATGCCTCTGGTTCGGCCATATGAATCCTCAATCTCTCAATGTTGGTATCCACTATTTATTTTTGTGATAGCGACCAACAACACTAATCAGTGCAGCAGCAAAATCATACAATTCATCATCGGAAACACGCTCATCAAAAGAAATACGCAGTGCACCCAACGCAAGGTCTCTAGGAATGCCCATGGAGAGTAATACGTGACTCGCATCAAGAGAACCCGAAGAGCACGCAGATCCCGCAGAAACCTCAAACCCCAGTTGGTCAAGACTTAAAACAAGGGTTTCAGAATCAACACCTTCAACAAGCACAGATACCAAACCAGGTAGACGGTCTGCGTTCATCAAAGCAGAAGTAGTAGGACGAATATGCGTACCTGGGGCGCAAATATAATCATAGAGGCGCTGTGCTCGTGCGCAAACAAGCACGCGACGCTCCGTCATATGTTCTATACAATCACAGGCAGCGGCTGCAAAGGCAAGAGCAGCACGCACTGGCTGAGTACCTGGACGCTTGCCTTGCTCTTGTCCTCCCCCAAAAGTTTGTGCACGAAAAGGTGTACGACCGCGAATAGCAAGGGCACCAATGCCCACAGGGCCGCCAATTTTGTGCGCAGCAATACTTACCGCATCAACATCATCCAACGCGAGTGGTATGCGACCAAATGCCTGCACTGCATCACAATGCATCAAGGCGCCAGCCTTATGAGCAGTCGTTGCAATCTGTGCCAAAGGCTGTATAGTGCCCACCTCGTTGTTTGCTGCCATAACAGATACGAGAGCGGTATGCTCATCACAATGCTTTGATACGGCCTCAACCGTAACCACACCATCACGATTGGGGCGCGCTAACTTAACTTCAAAGCCACGGTCATGAAGCGCCGGAATAACATCAATTTCTGAATCATGTTCAAATTCAGAAATCACAATAACTCTACGCTGACGATTACGACTTCGAGCACCTTCCGCCATACCATAAAGAGCAAGATTATTTGATTCAGTGCCCCCAGAGGTAAAGATGACATCTGATGGACGAAAGTGACCTCCCAAACAATGGGCAATATCACTTCGAGCACCATCGAGAGCGCGAGCGGCTTTCCTACCAAGCGTATGTAATGAATTAGGATTAGCGCCTGCAATTTCTGATGCTTCGTAGGCAGCTTCGGCATCTATGGCAGCTTTGCTCATAGGCGCAGAAGCCGCATAATCCAAATACACATAAGGTCTAGAAGACATGCTATGCCCTTTTCATTTGTCCACGTTGACCCGCAGCACGAATATCAGCAATGGCCTGGGCACGATTGGCTGCACCAAATATCGCAGAACCCGCAACGAGTAAATTGGCACCCGCAGATACTATCGCTTCAGCATTGCTTACACCAACACCGCCATCAACCTCAATAAGAGGATTGACTTGGTGCTTGCAGCAAAGCTGATGTAACTCACGTAATTTTTGATAGCTACCTTCAATAAAACTTTGGCCACCAAAACCTGGATTTACTGACATGATGAGTACTAAATCAACATAGTCAATAATGCTTTCAAGACAGTTCACGGGAGTGCCAGGATTGAGAACAACGCCTGCTTTTGCACCTGCATCTTGAATCTGTCTTACTAAGCGATGGGCATGAATTTGAGACTCCCAGTGAAAACTCACCATATCAGCGCCTGCCTGAAGGTAGTGAATAACCACTTCGTCAGGATTACTCACCATAAGATGCACATCAACGGGAAGTGTGCTTGTCTTTTTTACCTGCTTTAAAATGGGCAAACCAAAGCTCAGGTTGGGAACAAAATGTCCGTCCATCACATCAAAATGAATATAGTCGGCTGTGGAAATAGCTTCGATATCCTCACCTAGCTTCATAAAGTCAGCTGAAAGAAGGGATGGAGCAATGCGAACCTCATGTGTCATGAGTGTAACTCTCCTCATCTAGTAACTTACCTGTCTAATCAATGCCATAAAACTCTTTTCGAGGCGGCCTGCCCAAAAGGCTATCTATTGCCGAAGAAATATCTGCGTGTTCATACAAAATGGCATGAACACTCTCAGTAATCGGGCATTCAACTTTGAGCTGATGCGCAAGCTCAAGGGTGGAGCACGCAGCTCGCGCTCCCTCTACCACCATATGCGTACGACTCTCGTAATCACTGAGACTCTCCCCTGCTACAAAAGCCTCACCAAAACTGCGGTTACGTGAATGTGGAGAGGTACAGGTAGCAACAAGGTCACCCATGCCCGCAAGACCCATACAGGTCAATGGATCACCACCTGCAGCAACGCTGATGCGTCCAATTTCAGCAAGGCCACGGGTCATAAGTACCGCAAGAGTGTTGTCTCCTGCGCCCAGACCAACAGCTACGCCGCAGGCAATTGCGATCACATTTTTGATTGCAGCACACAGCTCGACGCCTTTGATATCTGTACTGGCATATGCACGGAAGCTGGGACTCATAAAGAGTGTTTGAAACAAGGCGCTAATCTGAGGATCTTCAGAGGCAACTACTGCTGCAGATACCTTGCCTCGACAGATTTCCTCAGCATGATTGGGACCAGACAATGCTGCAACTTTTGCCTTACCACCCAGCTCTTCTTCAACAACATCAGCCATAAGCATGCAGCTGCCCTGCTCGATACCTTTGGTAAGCACACATATAGGCATATCTTTTGCAATATAAGCTGCTATCTGCCTTGTAGTGTCTCTTAAAAAAGAAGAAGGAACGGCAATAACTACCGCATCTACATCAGCAATGCTTTGACAATCTAGCGTCGCACATACATTTGCAGGCAGGACGTAGTCACAAAGATGTCGAGGGTTGTGATGGTTTGTATTGATAGCATCTGCAACCTCAGCACTACGAGCGAGCAGTGTTACCTCATCTGCATTTACCGCAAGTAAACCCGCTGCAGCAGTACCCCACGAGCCAGTACCAATGACTGATACCTTGCTCATTATTTATCCTCCTCTTCGTGATGGAAAGAAAACTTCTTTTCTTCACCTCTAGCGAGTTTTGCAATATTGTCACGATGTGCCCAAATAACAATGCAAGCAGCAGTAACTAAGCCATACAGAGCCGAAGATGGAAACCCAAAACAAAGCGCCCAAAACGGTAGAGAAGCCGCCGCTGCAACCGAACCAGCTGATACAAAACGTGTGGGTACAACCACACAAATAAAAACTACTAAAAGACCTAGGGGTAAAGGAGCCCAAAGACCAAGGGAGGCACCAAAACCTGCAGAAATTCCCTTTCCACCATGAAAATGGAGATAGGGACTAAAGATATGACCACAAATACAGGCAAGATAAAAAAGACTTGACACCCAACCAAATGAAGTTTGGGGATTAGTCATGGCGTAGTCTCCACCAAAAGCAATGTTTGCAACCAACTGCCGTGCCAAGACCATGCAAAGCAAAGCTTTTGCAGCATCTGCAATCAGCGTCGCAACTGCCGCCTTTACTCCTACCGAACGCCCAACATTTGTAGCTCCAATGTTGTGTGAGCCTACACTGCGCACATCAATGCCATGCAGCTTGGCAATCACCAATCCAAAGGGGATGCCACAAACTAAATAACACAGAATCATTCCCGCCAACAGAGCAGCCATGAGAGGCGTCATGCCTATGCATCCTTCCTGCGGAATTTCAACCTAAGAGGAGTTCCTTCTAGATTGAATGCCTCGCGAATACGATTCTCAAGAAAATGCTCAAAGTTATCATCTACCAAATCGGGTGCATTACAGAAAAACGATAGTACCGGTGGCTTACTCCCCGTCTGCGTTGCATAATTAATCTTGAGACGACGACCGCGGTCACTCACGGTATGACCGGTAGCGCGGATAGATTCGAGCACTCTGTTGATTTCCGAGGTCTTAAGCTGCTGCGCACGTGCTTCGGCAGCCTGGATAGCAAGGGATAAAATCTTGTCGCAAGAACGACCTGTCAAAGCCGACACATTGATAGAGGATGCCCAGGGTGCAAAGACAAGACGACGCTCAAGACCTGCTACCAATGAATCACGCATAGCATCAGTATCAACAAGATCCCACTTATTAAGAACAACAACTAGTCCGCAACCTCGGTCAATAGCAGCAGAAGCTAGTTTTTGATCTTGCTCGGTTACCCCTACGCTGGAGTCAACCACAAGCAAGCATACGTCAGCGCGGTCAATCGCCGCAAGGCCACGTACCAAGCTATAGTACTCAATATCCTCATGTACCTGGCTCTTTTTGCGCATACCTGCAGTATCAACAAGGCGAATAGGACGACCTTGCCACTCAATCATTGTGTCAATAGCATCACGAGTGGTACCTGCAATGTCAGAAACAATGGAGCGGCTCTTATTGGAAAGCCTATTAGCAAGACTGGATTTGCCAACATTGGGACGACCGATAATAGCGATGGACAAAACATCATCATCGACTTCTTCTTCGTCGCTTTCCTCAGGCAAAAGATTGACAATTTCATCGAGTAGATCGCCTGTCCCATAGCCATGACCTGCAGATATGGGACGAGGCTCACCCACGCCAAGCGAATAATATTGCCAAGTTGCAAGCTCATCTTGAGGATTGTCCTGCTTGTTAACCACAAGCAAAGTTGGTTTTTTTGCACGGCGCACAACGCGTGCGACCTCTTCGTCCTCGTCGGTCACCCCAACACTACCGTCAACAACCATGACAATAACCTGCGCTTCATCACAGGCAAGTAAAGCTTGTTCACGAATGCGCGGAGCAAAAGTATCCTGAGATTTAATTGACTCAATACCACCCGTGTCTATAAGGGTAAATTCGCGCCCATTCCAGTCACATTCATGATAGCTGCGATCTCGGGTAACACCGCGAGACTCATGAACAATGGCATCGCGAGATTGAGCGAGACGATTTACAAGCGTAGATTTGCCAACGTTGGGACGACCAACAACAGCAACAATTGACTTGGACATAGCTCTCCTTGCTGGTAAGTACTTACTCTAAGAGTCTACCCCAGCAACCGAGGCTCTAGTGCTACAAGCGCTGTATATCCTTTAGAAAATGCTCGCGACCATTTAGAGCACAAATATATCGATTTTTATTATCGAGCTTCTGCACAGAGCTTAGCAATGCGATTCCGTACCGCATCAATCTGATCGGTTGGTGTAGAGGCGCCTGCTGTAATACCTACCAGCTCCGCATCGATAAACCAATCGGCTTCAAGTTCGCTAGGTCCCTCAATATGGTGTGTCTTTTTGCAATGCTCAGCACAAATTTCAGCTAAGTGAGTGGTATTGGCAGAATTACGTCCACCAATAACAATCATTACATTTGCCTCAGTCGCTAGCTCAGCTGCCGCACGTTGACGCGATGAGGTAGCCTCACAAATGGTATTCACTACACGCAACTCATCAGTTAAAGGAAGTAGCGCATCCATAATCCCTTGTACGCGATCCTGCGTCATGGTGGTCTGTACCACCATGCCCACACGACGGGAAATGTTCACACCTTTAAGCTCTGAAGCATCTCCCACAATCAAAGCTTCAGGAGCATGCCCTACGGTACCTTCTACTTCGGGATGTCCTACCTCGCCCACAACGATAAGCTGATAGCCTTCGCGGCTAAGAAGTTCAGCTGCATTGTGTGCCCGTTTTACAAAAGGGCAAGTGGCATCAATAACCGTTGTGCAGGCCTTCCGAGCAGCAGATTCAACCTCTGGCGTCACGCCATGTGTCCGTAGTACCAAGGTATTGCCCTCAGCTTCGCAAGGCTGCTCAACCACTTCAACACCAGAAGCGTCCAAATCAGCCACAACCGTTGGATTGTGAATAAGAGGACCCAGCGTACGCACATGACCAGGAGCTGTTAGTGCTGCCTTACGTACCATATCAAGTGCACGGCCCACGCCATAGCAAGCGCCCGCTTCGCGAGCGATACGAATTTCTGGCATCAAGAAAGCTCCTTTCAGGTGAGCCACAAGACTGCAGAGGTCTTACATCTATTCTTTGCCTGGGTGCTTGGCTCGTAGCTCATCTCGCAATGCATAGACCTGCTCCATAGCAATGCGTTCCATCTCACGTGCCTTT
Organism: Olegusella massiliensis; assembly: GCF_900078545.1. Lineage (GTDB taxonomy): Bacteria > Actinomycetota > Coriobacteriia > Coriobacteriales > Atopobiaceae > Olegusella > Olegusella massiliensis. The sequence goes on along the minus strand of NZ_FLLS01000001.1, from coordinate 40,562 downwards.
GCCTTACGACCCTGAGCAGGAATATCCGCAAAAGAAATAGGGTCGCCTACTTTGAAGAAAACGCGCCAAAAAAGACGTTTGAAATGTGCGCCTTGAGGGGTAATTTGACGAGCCCCAACCACGGCTGTAGGCTGCACATCTGCCTTTGCCAACTGTGCCATCAATGCAAAGCCACCGTGAATCTCAATGGGCTCCTCATCACTGCGAATGCGTGTGCCCTCAGGATAGATCACAACACATTCACCTCGCTTGAGTGCTCGCTCAGCTCGACGTACCGCCTTAAGATCTGCTGTGCCCCGCTCTACGGGAATACAACCCGCTCTTGAAAGTAACCAGCTCATAAATTTATTTTTATCAAACTCACTTTTGTAGATAAAACGGCCTCGAATACCGTGCACATATAAAGTGACGAAGGCTGCAACTGGCTCCAACATTGAGACGTGATTCATAATGATGACACGACCCTTACGATTGGACCAAAGCTTTTCACCATCCTCAAACGTCCAAGGCCACAACAGCTTGGTCAAAAAGCCCAAAACCCCTACTACAACACCAATAAAGAGCTTTGCCGGTCGTGGATATTCGCACATTGCACGATCTCGGTAGTCATCAAAACTATTACCTGCAAAAGCGCGCAAGGGCTCTGCTTTTTCACGAGCAATTAACGACTTTTGAGAACTAGACTTTATAGATTGAGACGTGACTTCAGCGGTTTTTTGTTCACCGCCTTTAGCAAAAGGGACACATTCACCCTTTATAACAGGCTCTGTCATCCGCGCCTCATCAATCAGCGTAACTACACGTGTCACGACTTCTTCTACCGTAAGAGTTGATGAATCAATGTGACAAGCTCCCTCAGCTGGACGAAGCGGCGCCACCTCACGTGTAGAATCTAGTTGATCTCGACGCAAAATATCATCAAGCACCTGTTTTTCTTCTTCTGCATTGGTAGTCGCATCAAGGTCTACGGCAGCATCAAGACCTTCACGCTGCACCGTACGACGATGGGCACGAGCGGCGGCATCTGCAGTCAAAAATACTTTGACCTCTGCGTCTGGAAAAACAACGGTACCAATATCGCGACCTTCAGCTACCACATCACCTGCCGCACCCAGCTCACGCTGACGGGCAACCATCGCTTCGCGAACCGCAGGAATTGCAGAAACTGCAGAGACATTACGATCAACACCAGGAGTACGGATAGCAGCAGTCACATCAGAGCCATCAACATAAACGGTCTGTCCTCTACCATCAAGACCAAATTCAATTGAGATAGTCTGAGCAAGATGAGCAACACGTTTGACATCATCTACCGGCACACCGTTAACAAGACACTTCCAAGTAACCGCGCGATACATTGCTCCTGTGTCCAAATAAGTAAGACCACAGCGCTCAGCAACTACCCGTGCGACGGTTGACTTGCCCGAGCCTGCCGGACCATCAATGGCAACTCTCATGCTTTTCCTCTCATGCTGCGTACTAGAAGATTGATGCTAGCAGAAATAGTAATCCCCTCCTGCACGGCGCTCCTCATGAGCCCGCAGCCTGCTCAATAGCATACTGCTCTTGTTGCGTAAGTAAACGCCAATGTCCTCGTTTGATATCCACCAAGTGCAAAGGTCCAAAACTATCACGGTGCAAAGCAAGCACCTCATGGCCAATAAAGGACAGCATACGCTTAACCTGATGCTTTTTACCTTCATGAATCGTGAGTCCAACAAGAGAAGTACCTTTAAGCAAACCCTGTGGAATCACAGCCTGCGCCTCTGAATTATCAGCGGAAAGTAATTCTACTTCTGCTGGAGCAGAAATCCTATCGTCAAGTGGCACTCCTTTGCGTAGGCGTTTAAGCTCAGCCTGCGATGGTACACCTTTAACAAGAGCAATATAGTGTTTATCCACATGCCTTGAAGGATGGAGCAAAGCCTGTCCCATATCACCGCTGGTTGTAAAAAAGAGCAATCCTGTAGTATCACTATCCAATCTCCCCACAGGAAAAAGGCCTGGATAAAGCTTGGTTGGCACCAAGGAAGCAACACAGCGACGGCCTTGAGGATCGTTCATCGTCGTGACATAGCCTTGAGGTTTATAGAGCATCAAATACACGGGACTATCTGCAAAATGAACTCTTTTATTATCAACCGTAACTTCATCTACCAGTGGATTTACCTTGCTGCCCAACTCCTTTACCACAACACCGTTAACACGCACACGACCAGCTGTCATCAAATCCTCAGATTTACGACGGCTTGCAACACCTGCTCGCGCTAAAAACCGCTGCAGCCGTAAAGGAACAATACGCTCATCTGTCTGGTTTGAAGTCTCATTCATCTGCGCTGTCGCCTTCAACTGCAACTTTTTGCTCCTCTTGAGCAAAAGAAACTTCTTCGTCAGATAGATCATCTAGATCGTAGTTGGTATCAAGCAAATCACGCTCTGCTTCAAGCTCTTCTGTAGTTTCATCAAGAGTAGATCCTAGACTCGCACCCGAAAGGCGCTCGCGAATAAATTGGCGTGACTCCTCATCAGGAGCAAAATCCTCCAGAGGTGGCAAATCACGCAACGATTTCAAACCAAAACGCTCAAGGAAAGCGCGCGTAGTACCATACAAAATCGCCTGACCACGAATACGATCACGTCCCGCCTCACGCACCAAGCCCTTCTCTACCAAAGAGGCAATAACACCATCAGAGTTGACCCCACGCACCGCACGCACACCCTCACGTGTTACCGGCTGGTGATACGCAATAACTGCTAAGGCCTCAAGAGCAGCCTGAGACAAACGAGATTTGTCCCACGAAAGCACATAGGCCTCAACTTGATCATGATAGGATGGATGGGTAAAAAAGCGCCAACCACCAGCAACTTCACGGAGCTGGATGCCGCGATTGGCATCAGCATACTCAGCCGCAAGTTCAGCGAGGGCTGCAGAGGTCTCTCCCGGTGTTGAGCCGGCAGCCTTAGCAAGGTCAAGGGCAGAAACTGCCTCAGAAGACACTAAGAGGAGCGCCTCGAGAGCACCTTTGAGTGACTGATTGCTCAAGCGTTCAAAATCAGACATCCTTACTCCTCACCCACACTCGAAAGGCCTGCATTTGCATCAAAAGCAGGAGCCCCCTCGACATGATTTACCTCAATATCACCAAAAGGCTCAGTTTGATTGAGCGTCACAGCACCACGACCTGCCAGCTCAAGCATGGCAAGAAAAGCCGCAACAACAGACTCAGGCGTATGCTTACCCTCAATCAACTCAGAAAAACGCACCCGTGTGCGTGCGCGCACCATACGATCTACTGCAGCCACCGTCAAAGCCAAGGGTAAGCGCTTGGGAGCTACATGTTCTGCTTCCAAGAGAACGGCATCACGACGACAGTCGAGGTCCGCGCAGATAACTGCAAGTGACCTCAGTGTAATACCTTCAAGATAGTCAGGCATCAAACCAAGGAAATCAGGATCTGGGCCCGCTGTACGCGGCTCCATTAAAGCCTCAGTCTCTTGACGAGAGACAAGAGCGGCCGCAGCATTACGAAACTGTTTGTATGCAATCAAGCGCGCAATCAATACTTCGCGAGCAGTCTCGGGTGTAAGACCTAAAAATTCATCATCGTCATCATCTTCACGGGTAGTAGCACGTTTTTTTCCAAAGTCCTCAGGAATGAGAGCAGCCGCTTTAAGATCAAGTAAGGTAGCTGCCACCAGCACAAAATCGCTCGCTACATCTAAATCCATCGAACCCATTGACTCAACTTCTGCCAGATATTGATCAGCCACCTCAGCGACCGAGATAGCGCCGATATCAAGCTTTTGTCTACTTACGAGTTGCAGCAGCAAATCAAAGGGCCCTGAATATGTTTGGGTACGAATCCGGTATGACATCACAGACCCATCAACAAAAAGTCAAATAAACGTCCTGCTGTCAAATCGAGATAAGAAGACAGGGGATCAATATTAAGCCAGCTTGGCAGTACAAAAAGCAAAACGAGCAATACAGGCATAGAGTAGCGCTCGACTTTGTAGTACCACAGTCGAGCTTCGCCCGTAAGGAAAGGGGAAACAATCTTTGAGCCATCCAATGGAGGTAAGGGAATCAAATTGAAAAAACAAAGCACCAAATTGATGTAGCAAAAATTCAATAAAACAATGACTACCCAATAACTCCAGCCTTGACTCATAAGATAATCGGCCCAAATCACGTGAGGAAAAATGAGATGACAAAGGCCAGCACCAATAAACGCAAGCATGAGATTGCACATAGGTCCTGCAAGAGCAACTAGCAATTCGTCCCTCTGAGGGTTTTTGAGAAAGCGTGGATTATAAGGCACAGGCTTTGCAAATGCAAAAATAGGACCATGTGCGAGAGCCAAGACAAGCGGCAAAGCAAATGAGCCAATAGGATCGATATGAGCTAGAGGGTTAAGCGTGAGGCGCCCTTGCAGTTTTGCCGTAGGATCACCTAGTTTATAGGCAGCATAGCCGTGGGAAATCTCGTGCAACGTAGCAGAAATCATTACTATCACCACAGAGATAACAATGAGTATGACTTTGGTAAATTGAGCGTACGCCGCACTCATATAGATGCCTCCTCTATTTCGGCGGAAAGCTCCAGCCATTCTTCTTCCAGTAGGGGAATTTTCTTTGAGAGCGCCTCATACTCCTTCATGGCCTGATCAAACTTGGCGGCATCTGCATAGAGCTCTTCGTCTGCCATGAGTTTCATCAGCTGTTCATAGCGGGATTGCGCAGGTTTCAGCGCGGCTTCAACCTCTGTGAGACGTTTTTTTGTAGAACGGAGTGCTTTGCTCGTAGCTTGACGTGCTTCCGCCTCAGCACGGCGCTGCTCACGTGTCTTTACATTGCGGCCTAGTATTTGTGGTGCTTCAGCGGTAGTTTTGGTTTCTACCTTTGCCTGAACAACTGTTTCAGCCGACTGGCTAGCGGCACGCGCAGCCAGCTCAGCGCGCTTAAACTCAAAGTATTCGTAGTCACCATCGTAGAGTGTGACCTTATGGTCACGCACATCAATGACTTTGTTTGCCACAGCTCGCACTAAATGCTCATCATGGCTAATAAGGACGATAGTACCTGCAAAGGATACAAGCGCACGTTCAAGCACATCAACCGAATCGATATCCAAATGATTGGTTGGCTCATCCAAGCACAAAAGTGGATCGGGAGCCACGAGCATTTTTGCCAAAGCAAGGCGTGCCTTTTCACCACCAGAAAGCACTGATACATGCTTGTCAACATCATCACCATGAAAGAGAAAGGCACCAAGCAATTTACGCTCTTCAGAGGTGGTCCAGCCAGGCGCTACCGTGTCCATCTCAGCAAGTACCGTATTGCTCTCGTTCAGGCTTTCTAGCTGATGTTGAGCGTAATAAGCAGTGCTGACATTTTGTCCTAGCTCAATACTGCCGGCACTTGGCGCTTCAAGTCCCAAAATAAGCTTCATAAGTGTGGACTTACCAGCACCATTAGGACCAACAAGTGCAACATGATCTCCACGATAGAGACTCAAATTGACATCGCCATACACACGATGAGGTCCAAAAGACTTTGCAACATCGGTGAGTTTGACAACTAAGTCACCCGTACGAGGTGGCTCAGGAAAACGGAAATGCACCTTATGAGCCTGCTCGGGCAACACAACCAACTCAGACTGAATCTGCTCAACACGGCGAATACGCTCTTGGACCTGCTTTGCCTTAGTAGGCTTGTAACGAAATTTATCAATGAAGACCTGCATATGAGCAATATCGCGCTCCTGCGCCGCGCGCTTGGCACGCAATTGCAACAAATTATCCTCACGTTGGTGCAGGTAAGCAGAGTAGTTGCCCGTATAGGTATAAAGGTGGCGGTTTTCAAGAGATGCAACATGGGATACACAAGCATCCATGAAGCTACGATCGTGGGAGACTAAAAGCACTGCGCCATCATAAGCTGCAATAAATTGTTCTAGCCACTGAACGCTCTCAAGATCTAAGTGATTAGTTGGCTCATCTAACAAAAGCAAATCGGGATGACGCAACAGAAGCTTGGATAATGCAATACGCATCTGCCAACCACCCGAAAACTCATCTGCAGGCTTACCAAAATCTTCCACGGGAAAACCGAGGCCACCCAAAATTGCACGTGCGCGACTCTCCAATTCATAGCCGCCTAGACGCTCAAAACGATCCTGACTTGCTGCATAGCGCTCAAGCAAAACGTCCAACTCAGGGCCGGCTCCACAAAGCGAAATCTGTTTTTCTAATTTCTTGTTCTGATGCTCGAGGGCACGAATCTCTTCTGCAGAGTCAATCACTTCGCGCAATGCACTTTTACCACCATCAAGTTTGGTTTCCTGTTCAAGATAACCAATGCATATATCGCGAGCAAAACTTACGGTACCCTCATCAGGTACTTCTTGACCCATAACAATCTTGAGCAGAGTAGTTTTTCCAGCTCCATTAGGGCCCACCAAGGCCCAGCGCTCGCCAGCATTAAGCTGCAGCGTTGCTCCCGAATAGAGCATACGGCCACCAAAAGATTTTGAGATTTTATCTGCAAGAGCTATCAAAGTAGTACTCGTCCTATCTTGAGCCGTCAAAATACGGCTGTTACCTTACTCGTCATCAGTGAGGTGAATTGCAAAACCAGCAATTTCTTGCGTGAAATACACCAGATGAGTACTGCCGTCAGGATTGAGCGCACGGCTTGACTCGTTAATTTCAAAACCTCGATCTGCAAACCAACGTTCAGCGGCGGGAATATCATCAACATGAAAGCCAATATGACCACGCTTCCCGCGTCCTACGCCTTTCATAACCTCAATCAAGGTGCCTGCAAACACTGACACCGGCGCCAAAACATTGCGGGGTAGCCCCATCAGAGTATCGAACTGGCTGGCAATATCTTCTGCTTCTGCATCATCGGCAGCGTTAATACCCACATGTGCAATACGCAGACCAAAAAGCTCAACGGGATCTTCCGAAATGCCATCATTTTTTTGCAGATTCTCAGCCATAACTTTCCCTCCGAAGGTTTGCACGGTGTGCCCAAAGCATAGGCACAGAGACCTTTAGTATACGCACGCATACACCGGCCCGCCATGCTATATAAGCTCTACCACGACTTTCCCACCTTACATAGCAAGTTTTAAAGGGGTCTGCTGATCTTGAGCTGACCTCTTTATAAGAACACGATAAGACATGATGCCTACGGCTATAAATACCAGCAGGACTAATATGAGGCCGCTCTCGCCACTACCGAGATATTTTTCGCCAAGGCGAGCGGCAGGAGTAAAGAAATAGCCTACAAAAAATGACGACGCATTTACTGCAAAATGTCCAATCATTGAAGTAGGAAGATCTCCAACTCTCAGACAAATAAAACCAAGTACCGAGCCCACCACAAAAGCATAGGTTCCCTGCACAAGATTGCCATGGGCAATACCAAAGGCTAAAGCTTGTGCTACGACAACAAGCCAGAGTTTTGTAGTCGAGCGACGAGCATACTCAAGGGCAACACCACGAAAGAAAATCTCTTCACTAATGGGTGCCATTACCACCAGAGCAACAATAGAAACCCAGTTAGTATCAAATGCCTCCTTCATAAGTTCACTGTACTCACCCATCAACTTAGGGATAAAAGGCTCAATCAGGGTAAGGGCGGCGGAAATAACAAGCTGCAAGGCTAGGCCGATAACGATAATTAAAATCACATCTATGGTTTTTTTGCCGACACTCCCCTGCCAATCTTTACGAGCAAGCACGTTATCCAGCCAAGTCTTCTTATCTTTAAACACAATTTGCCGACGCGAGTTAATAAGACGCAAATAGCGGTAGAGAGGAAGACCAACAGCTACTGTTGTGATCTGGGAAAGCAAAAGCGCATATTCAATCAGCGTATTTTGAGACAGTTTTATCCGTGCAATAAAGGTCGTCAACATAAAAATAATACTCACGAGGATTTGAATCCCTAGATAGCCACCAAGACAAACAAGAACAATCATCAGCAGCCAACGAAGTCCTCCATGAATAATCTTTTCCTGTGGCTGAGAAGCTGTTGATTGGGGAGTTTGTTGTGGGGATATAGCGGTGTCACTATCAGTTAGGGGGACAAAGCCAGTAGGAACTGGCGGCATTGTTTCACTCATAAGCTAACCTCCAAAGTTTTGGTCTCAAACTCAGGCGTAAGCGACCAAAGCATCTCAAACAATTCATTGCCCAAGAGCCAAGCGCGCTGAGTAGGAGCCACTCGTTGTCCTTTTGACTGCAAAAGCCCCTGTTTGATGAGCTGCTCTATCTGCCTTTCAAGTAGTGCTTTTCCCAAAACCGACTGAGCGTAGTCAAGCTGATCAGCTGAAATCCCCTCAACCAAACGCGCGCTCAGCATCAAATCTTCTGCACAAGCTTGGCTCTCTGTCAAAAATTCGAGCTCAAGCTTATCACCTGTCAGCTTAGTACGGATACGCTTAAAAGAATCTTCAAGCTGAGGGAAAGCATAACCTTGTTTTCGCATGCGTCCATACAATTCAGCCGTCATCATGCCTGCAGCACCTTTCCCCAAACCCAAATAACTACGTCCTTGCCAATAGCTCAGGTTGTGCTGACAAAACTTATGATTTTTGGCAAAACTGGCCACCTCATAACGCTCAAAACCTACCGAACTCAACTTATCAGCTGCATAGCTCATGCGTTCTGCTTGGACATCCGAATCATTCCAAGCTGGGTTTTGGTCGCCTACTCTGTAAGCCAGTTCAGTGCCCTCTTCAATTTGGAGTGGATAGACACTGATATGAGTTGGGCCCCAAGAAATAAGCTTATCAAGACTATCTTTCCAACTTTGAGCAGTCTGTAAGGGTATGGCGCACATCAAATCGCACGAAACATCAAGACCTGCAGCAACCGCCTCTTTTACCCGCAGTTCTGCACAAGCTACATCGTGTATACGCCCCAAAGCATTAAGCTCATTGTCGTTGCAAGACTGCACACCCACCGAAATGCGCGTTAAGCCTGCTTCCTTGAGTTTTGAAACAAGTGGTGCAGAGAGTGACTCAGGGTTTGCCTCGCTGGTAAGTTCACACAGTTCAGGACAGCTTTGACGCAGTTCAGATACCAACTGCACCAACCCATCACCTAACATCGAAGGAGTACCACCACCTATATAGGCGCACCGACAATGCTCAAGCAAACCAGCTGCTGCCGCACGGTGTATGTCTGCAACCAAAGCATTCAGGTAGTCCTGCATCACAGCTGCGTGATGTGACGTAGCAAGTGAATAAAAATCACAGTAGGCACATTTCTTTATACAGAAGGGTATATGCAGGTAAATAGCCTCAAAACTGTCTTCATGTAAACGCGTATCCCAGCTCATGAGAGCGTCTCTTCAATTTTTTTTGCCATGGCAATAAAGGACTGGGCATCCAAGCAGTGCATAGCCTGATCGCGCCATTCTGCAGCATCAGGAATCCCCCTAAAGTACCAACCCGCAATGCTACGTGCTCGAGCAATATGTGCTCCTGTAGCTTCAAGCAAAGCAACATGGCAGCGAAAAGCTGCAAGGCGTTGATGAAGATCATGCTGAGGCGGAGTCTTTCCCAGCTGCAACAGCTGCGCGTCATTAAAAATCCAAGGATTGCCATACGTACCGCGGGCCACCATGACAGCTGTAGCACCAGTCTGCTCACGCACCGACTTTGCAGAGTCGGCATCTTTGATATCGCCTGAAGCAATAACGGGGATATCCACTGCATCCACCACGCGCGAAATGGTTGACCAATCAGCCTCTCCACGATAAAACTGATTGGCAAAGCGCCCATGCACCGCAATTGCTGAGACGCCTGCCTCTTGCATTTTTTGAGCAAATTTTGGTGCGAGTTCGTTATCCATCTTGTAACCGCGTCGAATTTTGCAGCTTACTGGCACAGGTTCTATGCCCAAATACTCAGCTCCCGCTGCAATGCCTTCACGGCATGCAGCTACAATTTCTGATGCGAGACCAGAGTCCAGCATCAGAGCAGAACCTTCACCCTTGCGAGTTACCTTGGGTACGGGACAGGCCATATTAATATCAATAAGCACAAGTTTTTTGCCTACTCGCTTGACTACCTGTTCGCTAGCCTCACGAAACTGTTCGACTTGAGCCCCAAAAAGTTGGACTGCAAGCTCTGGCTCAAACTCATGCGGCAACGCCAAATCCCAGGTTTTATCACCACCGAAGTGAATGCCTGCAACCGACACCATCTCGCTATATGCTAAAGCAGCACCACCTGCGCGTGCCATAATGCGCCACGCTGCATCACTCACCCCAGCCATGGGCGCCATCAAATAGGGCCTAGACTGCAAGCGTTCAGCAAGACTTTTTACCTGAGGGGGCTCTTCCCAGGCAGTCATTAAGCCCGCGCCAAGCGCATAGTGTTCTAGTACCTCTTGTGCTGTCTTTTGCACATTGCCTCCCTTTGCGGTAACTCAATTAGAATAGCAATAGTGTTCTCATACGGACAGATATGCACTATAGAAAGAGGCATTATATGTATGCGGATTACCACGTGCATAGTATTTTTTCCGATGATTCTAACTACCCTATTGAAGAAGTTTGTAGGGATGCATGTCGTCTTGGTCTTGATGAAATTTGTTTTACTGACCATGTAGATTACGGCATCAAATACGATCTCAGTCCTCTTGATGCTGCGGGCACACTCTTTGATAAGAGTTACGCCGAACCAAAAGAAACTAATGAATCTGCCCACATTGTCACCAATGTTGACTACCAGCACTACTTTCCTGCCATTGCCGCAGCTCGTAGGCGTTGGGGTACGGCTCAACATGATTGGTGGGGCGGTACATTACGCGTACGCTGTGGATTGGAATTAGGGCTACAGCGACACACTATCGACTCCAATCAACATTTGGTAGATGCTCGTAAAGATGAACTTGATTTTGTTTTGCTTTCTTGCCATCAGATTGATGATCTTGAGTTCTGGTCAAACGACTACCAAAAAGGCAAAGCACCCGAAGCTGTCACGCAGGCCTATTACGAAGAAATCTTCGCCTGCCAGCAGCTCTTCAAGGACTATAGCGTGCTGGCGCATCTGGATGCTATTAAACGCGACAATGCCGCTGACAAGCGTCCTTTTTCTGCTTACCGTGAGGTAGTTGCCGCGATTCTTGAGCAAGCAATACGCGATGGTAAGGGTATTGAACTTAATACCTCATCGGTACGTTACGGACTCTCTGATTGGCAACCTTGCAAAGAAATTTTGTCACTATATCGCGATTTAGGCGGGCAAATCATCACGGTAGGAAGTGATTCCCATCAGCCTGCTCAGCTCGGCAGTTACCTACGTCAAGGCTATGATTTATTACGCAACTTAGGCTTTGCGGGTGTCTACCATTTTAAACATATGACAGGCAGTTTAGTGCCCTTCGACTAGGCCAGAGACGGAAGACAAATATGACAAAACACAAGATGCGTTGGCATGGTAAACCTGGCCCCACACTCGACCCAAAAGACCAGATATCTTACCTAGCATCCCGTGGTATTACGTTTGAACGTGTCGATCAAAATACTGCCACGCGCTATCTGCGTGATACGGGTGGCTTTATGCGTACCGCATCCTATAAATCGCTGTTCCCCAAACTCCGTCATACCGATGGTTCAAGTAGCTATATTGGACTCGACTTTGCTGAACTCATGGATTTGACTGAGATTGACCACGAGCTTCGTTTTTGCTTTTTGCCGCTCGTCCTTGATGTTGAGCACTCTGCAAAGTTGCAACTACTCTATCTTGCCAACAAAAAACACGAAGATCCCTACGAAATTGTTGAGGCTTATATCAGCAGTCTATCTAGCGGCAAGCGGCAACGGCTTATGGCAGAACTAGAAAATCGCCGCGGAGATAATGATATCTATTCAGGGTTTCTCATTGACAAATATGTAGAAGACATGCCGCTCTGGGTTATAGCCGAAGTATTTGATTTTGGAGACTTTCTTGACCTCTGGGGTTTCTGTGCACGCAGATGGCATAGTGAAGAACTCGTACAGGTACGTTATCTGCTAAAAGATACCAAAGATTTGCGTAATGCCTGTGCGCATGGCTCTTGTATTCTCAATGGCATAGCATCTGGTTATGCTCCCTATGAAACTCCCCTACCACTCATACAAGCACTTAAAAATGCACATATTGCAAGCGACCAGCAAATTATGCGCTGGACTTCCAATCCGCGTACTCTAGAGCTCTTGGCCGCACTTTGGTGTTTTAATAAGCTTGTTCGGGATGAGCAGCGACGGGCATATGCGCATACATCTCTTGACAAATTCTTTGCTCGTGCGCGCAAGCATGCAGATTGGTATACAGACAATGAGACACTTGTATCTTGCTACCGCTTTTTTATGCTCATAGCAAAAGCCTGGCGTTAAACACCAGGCTTGTTTTTTGTTGCAATACGTTAGAAGAATCCTACTGATCGTCGCCTACGCGCAGCACGGCCAAAAAGGCTTCCTGAGGTACTTCAACCGAACCGAGAGTTTTCATACGCTTCTTGCCCTCTTTCTGCTTTTCTAGCAACTTACGTTTGCGGCTGATATCACCGCCATAGCATTTGGCAAGGACATCTTTGCGAAGCGCACGTACGGTACTACGACTAATAATCTTGTTGCCAATAGCTCCCTGAATGGGTACTTCAAATTGCTGACGAGGGATAAGGTCGCGAAGCTTGTCACAAAGACCGCGCGCAAGCGCATATGCCTTGTCCTTGTGCACAATAAAAGACAAGGCATCCACTTCATCGCCCGAAAGTAAAATATCCAGCTTGATGAGAGGACTCTCGCGATATTCATAGAAGTCATAGTCAAGACTGGCATAGCCTTTGGTGCGACTCTTAAGCTGATCAAAGTAGTCAAGAATAAGCTCTGCAAGCGGCATCTCCCAGTGCATTTCCACTGACTTATCTGAGAGATACACCATGTTGACGAAGCTGCCACGGTGCTCAACCGTCAAATCCATAACCGCACCAACAAACTCAGGTGGCACGATGACCTCGGCTTTAAGATAAGGCTCCTCGATGCGCTCAATACGTGTAGGCTCAGGCATATCTTGGGGACTCGTAAGCTCCAGCATCTCACCTGAAGTCAGATAAACGTGATAGTTAACACTGGGGCTCGTAGCAATAAGGTCAAGATCAAATTCGCGCTCCAAACGCTCCTTAACGACCTCCATATGTAGCAAGCCCAAAAATCCCACGCGAAAACCAAAACCTAAAGCAACCGACGTTTCGGGTTCCCATACCAAACTTGGATCATTGACACGCAACCGCGTGAGAGCATCGCGCAGATTCTCGTAGTCTTTATTGTCAATCGGGAAAAGTCCGGTGAAGACCATCGGCTTAACTTCACGATAGCCTGGTAAAGGCTTAGCACAAGGACGCATTTGGCCGGTAAGGGTATCGCCAGCTTTTACCAAAGCAGGATCCTTCAGGCCAGTCACCACATAGCCTACTTCTCCTACTTCTAAAGACGGTAAGGGAGTCTCAAGCGGACGCTTACATCCCACTTCTTCCACCAAAAATGGTGTATGAGAAGCCATCATGCACAGTTTGTCACCCGCAGATATAGAACCATCAAAGACGCGAACTGTTGCAACGACACCACGATACGCATCAAAGTAGGAATCCAAGACAAGCGCTCGTAAAGGCGCCGCTTCATCTCCTGAAGGAGGCTTCACCAAATAGACAATAGACTCAAGTAAATCGTGAATACCCTCGCCTGTCTTGCCTGAAACAAGCACAGCATCATCAGCAGGGATGGCAAGGGCATCCTCGATTTCGGCTTTTACTTCCTCGGGATGTGCAGAAGGCAAATCAATCTTGTTGATGGCAGGCACAATATCAAGATTGGCATTCATCGCAAGATTGGCATTGGAAACCGTCTGTGCTTCTACACCCTGGGTAGCATCTACTACCAGTACTGCTCCCTCACAGGCAGCAAGACTGCGACTAACCTCATAGGTAAAGTCTACATGCCCGGGAGTATCAATCAGATTAAAGGTATAGGTTTCGCCATCGTCAGCATCATAGAGCACGCGTACGGCGTTCGACTTGATGGTGATGCCACGCTCTTGCTCAATATCCATACTATCAAGCATCTGAGAAGTTAAATCTCTCTGCTCAACGGTATGGGTAAGCTCAAGAATGCGATCAGAGATCGTCGATTTACCGTGGTCGATATGAGCCACGATGCTGAAATTACGGATGTGTGATGTGTCTGTAGTATTCATAAGAAAGATAATACCTCAGTTGGCCCTCTGAGTGCTATACTTCATAGGTTGACCTCCCGTCTGGTTGTGTCCCCACGCTTCCAGACGTCGCTTGTCTCAGCATAGAGGCCTCATTGATGATTGGTTGAAAGGAAAAGCACGTGGCAAACATCAAGTCGCAAAAGAAGCGCATTCTCACCGCTGAGAAGGCTCGTCAGCGTAACAAGGCAGTACGCTCTGAGCTCAAGACCTATGTAAAAAAGGTCGTCACTGCTGTTGAGGCTGGCGACAAAGACGCAGCACAGCTTGCTGCAAACGCTGCTGGTCGTAAATTTGACAAGGCTGCAGCAAAGGGCATCATTCACAAAAACCAAGCAGCTGAGCGCAAGTCTGGCGTTCAGAACATGGTTAACAAGATGGCCTAAGGTTTTCTAGCCTAAAACTTTTGCAACATCATAGAGTCGAGCGAGATTTCGATTCTCAGTGAACTGATACTATTCTTAGCACAATGGAGACTGGCTCTGGAAATTTCTGGAGTCAGTCTTTTTGTATGCATTTTAGGGTGACGCATGAGGAAAGCTCTACTGAGCAAATCTCTATCTAAGAAATTCAGTACAGAGTCTGTCATTCGATTGTCACTCGCTACAGAAAATCTTAAAGCTTTTGTGGGTGCTATGTGTTCACATGCGTCCATCAAGCTTCAATCCCCTGGCGACCACAATATACTATGACAATAAAGTGTTATATCAGCGTATTAGATTCACGCTCACCCACGAATTGGAGCATATCTTCTAGAGCATCCTACAGACGAAAAGAAAGTCTACGAAGATGAAACAAATTTCTTTGCTCGATTTTTTCTTACTTCCAATCATATTTTAAGGAAGAAGATTAGATGCGTGTAACTGACTATCAAACCTTTGTCACAATATATATGGTGCTCGATGCTGCATATGACAAATCAAAATCAAAGAAAACTTTGGCATTTATTGGAGACGCAAATCCCAACATTTGGAAAGGGCGGACACCTGGCGATCCAGCGTTATTTTACGAGTTTAGCGAGAAGTTTGTTAAACGTTTTGCCAATAGAACACCGTAAACCCTGATGATGTAATGGCCTTTGTTAGAGAGTTCCTCACAGAACAAAATGCGGAATACGGTTGGGAAGCTGGCGACTTAGTAGCAGAGTTTGATTCTGTAGTAACACCCGAGCTGTGGGAAAAACGCTAAGTGAAGCACCAAAATAGGAACGTTAAACACAGCTGGTCGAGCGTAACCTCAATAGGATCTGTCTGAAAAGTGTACGCTACGTCTCGCCATACAAATCTGCAAGTACACGGTTCTTCAGCTTTCTAAGCGAAAGATAAGTCTCGGTAAGGAAATTTCCCGAACCACACGCTGGATCTATTCCGACACTGTATTTGATACAATTTAACGCTGGTGCGTAAGTCATGTGTTTAACCTCGAAATCCCTTGATTTACAGGGATTTTCGCCTTTCTGCGGAGCTTCCGTCACTGCCTTCCGTGGCGGTTTTTGTATGATTTTGGGGCTTTTCTGTGGCTCTTGCCGGTGTGTCTGTTTACGTTTTTCGTACCCCTTGGCGAGCAATCGTTAAAAGGTGTCAGCAATCGTTAAATTGTTTGAAGAACCGTTAAAAGGTTTACAGAT
Organism: Olegusella massiliensis; assembly: GCF_900078545.1. GTDB lineage: Bacteria > Actinomycetota > Coriobacteriia > Coriobacteriales > Atopobiaceae > Olegusella > Olegusella massiliensis. The sequence goes on along the minus strand of NZ_FLLS01000001.1, from coordinate 24,660 downwards.
TGCGAATTATCTGACTAACACTCCAATAATGAGCGCCTGGATTACTGATATGATTGGTATTAGCAAAAAGGGTACAAACAAAAAATGTTCCCAAATCGCCAAGTGCTTCATCCAATTCTTAAATTCATAGTCCTTGTGCCCCTCTGTGCCGGGAATAACAATTTTGCTCTTATATTTTCCTTGAAATAACAGACAATCTAACAGCAAAAAATCTCCTGCATTTAAGATGCTCCACTGAATATAGCTCATCCAAAACAAGTTCCAAAAACCAATAATTGGGGAATGCATAAGGCTCGCAACCGAATAAACAAAACATATCCCAACGAGGCCGATAGTGAATATGAGATTTATCTTTTTCTCTTGCGTTGTCATTGGTAAAGGAGCTGCCTTTTGAATGGCTTTTGGATAAGAGTCCAAAAACCATCTTGGATTGATCAGTGCCAAGCTTGCGACAGCCCCATTAAAAATTGCGGCGATCGCCACGCCGTCAAGTATTGCTCGTAGGATATCCATCAACTTTTATCTTTCTCATTCCATAAATCCGAATCCAAAAATTCTTTTACAAACGTCAGATACGCCTCCGTGTTTTGCGTCATCTCCTCGCAGTGCCCATAGCCTTGCCAGATTTTTATTTCCGCTTTGAGATAATGTTTCTTGATACTTCTTTTTGCGTGTCCAAGATTCGGATCTTTGTCCCCATAGGAAAAGATGACCTCTTTCTGCCTATCTTCCAATAAGCGCGGCAAGCGGATGTGCCCGCAATCGTACACAATGTTTCTGATGCTCTGCTTGTCCATCGAAACAAGTGTGTCAACCGGCAGCTTCGCGTACTTTCCATAGCGCTTGGCGACCTGACTGATCACCACTTGGGGATCTTGCCGTGCTTTCTTTTGTTTACTCAGAAATACACGCCCCAGCATTTTTGAGATAAGTCCTGCGTTTTCAAAAAAGCTAGTTCCTTCAAAGAACAGTTTTTGAAAAGATCATGCTCCTTTAAATAACAGGCAAGCGCGGCTGCTTCCTCAGTTGTGCTGATATAGGGATTGTCTTTTGCCTTCCCATGCCCGGAAAGATCCGGAACGATATAGCGATACTCGTTTCCCAGCTTTTTTGCCATACTTTCTATCATGAGTTGCCCGGAAAAATTCATGGGATGGATAAGGACGATGGTCTCTTGTTTATCTTGATTGATGTCATGAATTACCATACTTAGTCATCTTTTCCTTGATACTTTGCTGCCTCCGGCAAGAAAGCGCGTGCGCATCCTCTTCGGTGCTATCACTTTCGTCGTAGCTGTCATAGGGAGCGGTCGGATCAGTCGGTTTTTGCATGTAGAAAGCATTGCAGGTCTTATCGGTATGAGCAAAGACAAAGTCAAAGTCGCAGCTGTAACCGGTATGAAAGAATGCTGTTCATCGAATCGATAAACATGGCAACACTAAAAGCAATGGCGATGCGTTTGCTATTATCGTACTTTCCGATAATCAGCTCGCAGACAATCCCTGCAATCAGAGTAATCGGAATCATGATCCCATAACCTAAAATTGCATATACCAACCCAAGCACAGCCCAAAAGAGAAGCGCTGTGCCACGCTTTTGTACTTTTCGAGCCGCAATCACAAAAGTCGGTCCGATCACAAAAGCGGCAAACCCGGCTGAAATGTAGAGGGCAGCCATGCCTAAAAGTCCCGTCAGCATACTGATTCCAAAGGAGACAACACAGCCAATTACTGCCAATACGGCAATCTGTACAACATTTTTTAGTTACATCATAAAATTCCTTTCTGAACATTTAATTCTCGACAACATCAGGCACAATCATTTTTATGTCGAAGATGTTGTTGTTAGTTCCAAACTTTAATTTGCGAATCTCCAGCTTTCCGCCTTGCTTCTCGATTCGATAAGATCTCGATAAAGACCTCCTTGCAGCATCAATTCATCATGTGTGCCGCACTGCTCAATCCCTGCTTTGTTCAGTACCAAAATCCGGTTTGCATTACGGATCGTCTTCAAGCGGTGCGCGATCATGATGACGGTTTTGTTTTGAGTAAGGGCTTCAATGGCTGCTTTCAGCTTGTCTTCGTTTTCCGGATCAACATTTGCAGTAGCTTCATCAAAGATGATAATCGGTGCATCTTTCAGCATTGCTCTGGCAATGGAGATGCGCTGTTTTTCACCGCCGGAAAGACTTGTTCCACCTTCTCCGATCATGCTCTGATAGCCATCGGGCAAGGCGGAAATAAAGTCATGGCACTGGGCCTTTTTTGCCGCCGCAATCACATCATCGCGGCTGGCATTTGGGCATCCGAATTTAATGTTGTTTTCAATCGTATCGGCAAAAAGATAGACATCTTGGAAGACCATCGAAATATGATTCATGAGATTTTCAAGGGAGTAATCTTTTATGTTCTTTCCTCCAAGGCGAATCTCTCCTGAATTGACATCCCAAAAGCGAGAGATCAAATTGCAAAAAGTTGTTTTTCCTGAACCAGACGGCCCTACGATAGCCGTCATTGATTTTTCGGGGATATAGCAAGACACATTATTTAAGATTGGCTTTTCGCCATAGGCAAAGGAAACATTTTTAAATTCAATATCGTGTTGCTGAAGTACATCATTGATATGACCTTCCGGCATATCTTGCATTTGATTGACGTAATCATAAGAATCCATCGCGTTGTCAATGGTTCTAAGCATGGCCATAGCACTACCAGAAGCCAATAAACTGTTAAAAATAACAAAACTGGCAACCAGCGTCATGATGGTATAGTCCAAAGAAAGCTCTCCCGAAAAGTAGCATGAAAGTGCTGTGGCAATCATAACCGAAATCGTGATCGCAATGATGATTTTCAGCAGTACCGTGTAAGGCGTAACGGCCTTTTCAAGGCTCAACGTCGATTTTTTTGTTTCTTCAAAACTTTGATCCAGCTTGTTGTTATTTTGTCCGCCCAAGTTATAGGACTTGATGATCTGCATACCTTGCAAGGTTGCCAGCACTTCTTTCGTGAGATCGTTTTGTACAACAGAAACTCGATCCGAACTCTTTTTAGATCTTTGCTGCATTAAAGCGGCCGCTGCCAAGAAAATCAAAGACCCAGCGATAGCAATGAGTGCAATTTTCCAATGCAGCATAAAAAGGGACAGGATAAATACCACGGTTACAAGCAGACCGCCGAATACCATAATAAAAAGTGTGGGCACCCAAGTTTCGAGACTGTCCAACTTTGTCGTCGCAATGGCCGTTAAATTTCCTAAGCTAAAATCATTGAAAAAGCCCATTGGCACTTTTTTGATTTTTTCTCCCATAGCGATACGTTTATTTGCGGCTGTAAAATAGCCGGCATGCGTTTGCTTAAGCATGGAATTTTTCTTAGAAATAATGATGCCCAGTAAGGAAAGCAATAAGAATGCGCTGCACATACCAATCGTCTGCCACGTAATTTCCTGCTTTATAATCGCCGCAATGACCAAATAGATGGCCATAAATTGAAAAACGTTAAAAATCGCGCCCAAAAAACTCCAGATCACCGAGGAGCGAATCATTCCTTGCTCACGCTCTGCAAATTTCCATAACTTCTTAAATGTATTAATCATTTTCTTCACCTCGCATGGCCGCACTCCACAATTCTTGGTAAACCGGAGAATCTTTTAATAGTTCATCGTGTGTTCCGTGATTTTCAACATATCCATCATGGATTACAAATATTTGATCCACATCTGCAATGGTTTTCAGTCGATGGGCGATAATAATGAGCGTTTTGCCTTTTACCAATGTGGCGATGGCATCTTGCAAAATAGCTTCATTTTCTGGATCGATATAGGAAGTGGCTTCATCCAAAATGACAATCGGTGCATCTTTGAGCATGGCGCGTGCAATAGAGATGCGTTGGCGCTCACCGCCGGAGAGATGCCCGCCACCTTCTCCGGCAACCGTTTCATAGCCTTGTGAGAGCTTCATAATGAAATCGTGGCAGCCCGATTTTTTAGCGATTTCTATAATTTCCTCATCCGTTGCATCTTTTTTGCCGATGCGAATATTATCTTTGATGGAAATATCAAACAAATAATTGTCTTGAGATACATAAGAAATAGCATCCGAAAGCTGTTCTAAAGGCATATCCTTGAGAGCTATGCCACCAATTGTTATGGTGCCACTATCGGTATCCCAAAATCCGGCGAGGAGCTTTGCAACGGTCGATTTCCCTGAGCCAGAATACCCGACGAGTGCATTGACACTACCTTCATTGATGTGCAGATTGACATCCTTGATAACCTGTTTGTTATCATCGTAAGAGAAATTCACGTGATCGAAAGTGATGTCATAGCGTGCAATGTTTTGTGTACCGGTTGCGTGGGATAACTCTTTTGAGTTGAGAACTTTTTCAATCTCACCGGCAATGGTTTTGATGCGACCCATATCGTCCTCATAAGACATCACCTGCATGATATTTGAGATTGTGCCAAACGATAAAATAATCAACATCAAAAGATGAGCGCCGCTTAGGCTACCTTGCATACAGAAGAAAAGGCCAAACGGAATGATGGTTAAAATACCCATCGGTGCAAGCGACATGCTCACCGCATAATCGTTGTTGTTCAAGCCCATCCACTTGCAGTAATAATCTGCTTTGGCATAAACATTATCGCTATATTTTTTATAGGATGTATCGCCTTGATTAAAAGACTTAATGACCTCGATGCCGTTGATATATTCCACAATCGAGTTGTTCATGTCTTGACCAATTTTGACTGCTTTGGGAAACATTTTAGGCATGCGCTTCATCGGGCCGGCCATAAAAAACATGCCGATCACAAGAGGAACCAGTGCCAAGAGCGAAACGCGCCAATCGAGTACAAACATGTAAACAAGAAGTAAAACCGGGCCAACAATATTAGCGGTCATTTCAGGAATCAGGTGAGCCAGGGTTGTCTCCATGCTGTCAACTTGATTCACGATGACATCTTTTAGCTTTCCTGTGCTTAAATTCAAAATGTTTCCTAACGGCATTTTGAAAAGTTTGTCCATGATATCTCGCCTGATTTCACACAAAGCACCATAGGTCGCCGTATGAGAAATCGTGGTGGAAATACCCATAAAAACTTCTTTTGCGCACAGCAGCGCGAGAATACTGAGGACTCCTTTAGTATAAAAAGCAAAATCTGTATTCCCTGCAATGAGGGCAATGATCATTTTGCTCAAGAGCACATAGGTAAAAAGTCCTGCCAGTACACCCAAAACGGCAAAAAGAACCGAGAAAAAGTAGCCGGTCTTATTTTTGGCGATGTACTTTTTCAATAAGTTCATATCAAAAAACCTCCTTAGTAAATGAATGAAATGCGGAAATTGATGGAAGATTTTAGAGTCCGGAAACTTCCGCTTACTGAGAAGTCGAACGAGTAAAATAACCTTCAATCATGGATACCAAGTGCTGTCTGTTCTTTAGAAAATTTTCACGCGTATCTAAAATTTCACAGGATAACAAGCTTGCATTGATGAGATTTGTTACAAATTCATAGTCATCATCAGTAAGCAATCCGCAGTCGTACCCATTCATAAAATGCTTAAAGTAAGTAATCGAATCCCTCTTGAGTTTTTCATATAGTGCGTTAAGCTGTTTATTTTTCTTAGTCTCACCAAGAAACATGACATAGATAGGCGTAAAAGGATTATTCGCCAACATTTTATCGACGACAACTTCAGCCAAGATATGTGGTGAAAGCTTGTTCCCCATATGTTGAACCGTGTTTGTTACCGTCGCTTCTCGCATCCTGCTTCCTCTGTCCATAATGTCGTAGAGGATTTCTGCCGTATTTTTGTAGTAGTAGTATAATCCGCCGGCTGATAAACCGGATTTTTCACGAACATCATCCATCGTCGTATTGTTAAAGCCCTTAGAAGAAAAGAGTGCCATAGCAGCCTTTTGAATGTCTTCCTTACGCATTTCCGGATCTAATCGTTCTCTTACCATCATTTCCCTCTCCTTACAGAGATTATTCTCGGTAAATAGCAAGTTGCCATAGACTAACTTGTTTGTCAAGAATTTTATGCGGTAATGGCAATTCGCCTAATGTTGCATAAAAAAGAACCCTGCCAGATAGAACAAGATTCTTGTAACGCGTAATGCTTCTTAGTTTAATTTTAGGATGAACATCGCTGTGAGCTTATTGATTTTCGTACCACATACTAAATTTTCGTACCCCTTAGTATTAGGTTCGTACCCTAAGCGGCGATGCCGTTAAAATGTATCAAATATGGTGTTTTGTTCTCTGTTGCCGTGTTTAATTTGATACAACATAACGGCAGCATTTTTCTACTCCTTAACGATGAACACCCCCGTGTGCATTTTTGCACACCCCTCATAACGATGCCGTATGCACCGTTACGGAGTAAGGGATTCGGTTGTATCGCTGCCTGTGCGTACATATCGATCTCCTCGTGAAACTGGTAGTCACAGTTCGTGGCCACCAGATCTTTTTTCTCCTCGTTATTGATTAATTCCATGTTTGTATTTCGCCGCCGGCAGTAAATAATGCATGATATATTTGTGGCTGTATAGTTATCATCATCAAAAGTGTACATAACCAAAAAATCACCAATTCATATATGCATTGTGAACCATCTACTTGAATCTTTTCTAAATATGATTCCGGGATAATCCTACATAGCATTTTATATATGCAGAAGCCCAAACAAGCACCCACTGTATTGGTTATCAAATCATTGATGTCTGTCGCTCCACATCCAAACATCTGAACAACTTCAACGGATGCCGAAATCAAAAAACCAGCTAAAGCTATTTTTCCCATTTTATCGAACTTTTTATAAAGCAATGGAAGAAATATCCCCAAGGGAATAAAAAGAACGACATTGAGTATAGTATCAACTGGGCCTCTGATCATATCCACAAAAGGAATATATACGATTCTCGGATCAAAAGCTGACGTATACCAAATCCCCGTCATCGTCAATATTCCTGTCAAATAGAAGCAAAACACACAAGAAATGGCAATATGACCAAACGTCCGTCTTCTCTCTTTCAAATGTAAAAAAATAAAGTACACCGCCAATAATACGATAATAGGAGCAAACCCGCATAACAGATGTCTGCTACTTAATTCCCAGTCCATAAACACATCTCCTTATAATTCGCACACCATAATGTATTCTTCGGCATTTTCATCGACCGTCTTGAAGCCGACATTCTTATACATCTTCACGGCGTAGTTTTCTTTCTGCACCGCCAGGGACGCTTGTTCATATCCCTGCCATTTCAGCAGTTTGAGCATCTTCACCATAAGCTGTGAGCCGATCCCCTGACCGCGATACTCTTTGTAAAGCGAAATGGCAAAGGACGACGTCTCGTCATCCACATGGCCATAATCGTCCATTATCCTTGTCCAAACCGCTCCGACCACCTTGCCGCCGAAATCAGCCACCAGGCAGTTATCACCCTTGCGTGTAGCGAAATCATCCGTATACACTCGCAGTTCCGGCTTTTCGATGATATCTCGTGTCGGCGGCTCCGCACCTTTCGGTATGAAGACTGCTTCATACAAGAAGTCCATAAAGAGGCAGATAGCCTATTCTCCCTTCAGTCCGTACATTTTATTGCTGAACAGCACCACAGATTTGCAAGATAAGCTGGGTAAATCTTATGTCAGGATTGGCACCTGATTTGAGATCTCGGTCGCAGTCGGCACAGGCTTGCAAAAATCGACTGAGCTCCCCTGGAGCAAAATTTCTTACCCACCGCTTATACTTGTCTATCTGAAAATCGCGCTTGCGAAGCGTAGAGGCTAGAACATATTCCTGCCCTCGCGCCATCAAACTCTGAGTACATATCAACTCACGCAAACGACCAACTAACATGACGAGAAGAGAGATTTGCGAAGGGTTTACCATCAAGTGATATTGGGTGAGCGCTGCGACCGCATTGCGCTGGCAGATAGGATCAAGAAAATCCCACGGTTTTATTTCTGCTGTTTGCGAAATATTGTTGACGACATCGTTGTAACTAATATGTCCTTGTGCACGACAAAGAGTACAAAGCTGAATAACTTGTTTTTCGAGCAGTTTTCCAGACTCTCCTGAGCGCTTAATGAGCTCATAGATTGCGGAATCATCCATATACATTCCTCGTGCCTGTGCAAACATCTTTACTTCCGCAACAAGCGAACGGTTCTTTTTTGGTGCACAGTCAATGATTGCTTGAGGGCCCACAGAAGCTATGGCCATGTATAGAGGGGTTTTCTTAGGCAACGAGTCAAAAAGTAAGCAAAGTGTACAGGCGCTGTTGGGATTTGAAAGGTAATCCACCAACATATCTTTGACCGTCATATCCAGACGATCGGCAGCGTTTACGATGACAAAGCGCTTCTCTGCCCCAAAAGGAAGAGTGTTAAGCGAGCCTAATAGTGTCGCTGCATCAAGTTCAGCTGTAGCAGTTATCTCATCTAAATTGAAGGCTTCCATACCTGCATCTAAATGCCTTTTGAGTCTATTCACAACAGACTTTTTTTTGCGCTCATCACTACCAATTGCCGCATAAGCCACAAGCATTGCGCTCTTTTTTGTCTCTAGCATCAACTCCCCCTCGCATGTTGTATGCCTTCAATAATAGCTTTAGTCTACAAAACTCTTTTGACATACGATGGTAGGTCCCCCTTCAGCAGGACATACGCAGATATCACCACAATCAATCGTACAGAGAAAACATGATCCTATGTTTTTTACTATCTCAATACATTCACCTGATGGATGCCCATACTTATTTTTTTCACCCGCGCTGGCAAGACAAAGCTCAGGCAAAAGTTCTTGCGCCTGCTTTGCCGTCAAAGAAATTTTTGAACCATGATGTCCTAGCTTCAAAACATCAATATCGCCGATATCGCCCGCTGCAATTAGTTCTGCTAGTTCCTTTTTTTCTGCATCTCCGGTAAGCAGAGCTCGAAATCTTTGCTTGTCGTCTTGATAAAGCACATCAAACTGTATTGAATCCTTATTTTCAAGGCCACTTACAGGCATGCGAGGCCAAATCATCCTTAAGACAAATTGCCCCACATGCAAGGTATCCCCATAGGACAGCTCTTCGAGCTGGGTTCCCACCAATGCCTTACAGGCAGACTCAAGTTCAGGTGAAAGTTCGGATGTAACGCCTTCGGCAAAAAATATCTGTTCACAAGGCATTTTGTACGCAAGGTCAGCTACACCACCTACATGATCTGCGTGCTGATGTGTCAAAACAAGCGCATCCAAATGGAATACGTTTTGACGTGCAAGGGCAACGCTAAGCCTATCGGGAGGTCCTGTATCAATCAGCACCGCTTGTGCTCCCTCTTGCACCAAGATGGCATCACCTTGGCCGACATCAAGTACCACCATGCGTGCGGGAGCAAAATAACGCCATCGTACAAAAAAACTGAAAAGGGCAAGTATGACTACCAAGAACGCTTTAATACAGGTTTTCTTTTGTATGGGTGGCCACAGATGATAAAGAGCAACGAGCAGCGCGAAAATCATGAGCAAAAAGAGCAGTTCGTTCACCTTATTGCCGAGATCTACCGTTATACATGCGAGAGGAAATGAGGCAAACAGACGCAAAAGAGTAAGTACTAAATTTGCACAGACATCACAGATGGCAAGAAGCACATGGTTCACCAAGGGAATATCCACCGTACTTGCAGCTAAAGCTCCACAAACGACAAGAGCGGTAAAGGGCAGCATAACCATACTGTTTGCCAAAGGAGCGACAAATGATATGAGAGAAAAGAGCGGTAGTGTCAGCGGTATGGTAACTACTTGACACACGAGACTTGCAGCACAGCTTGAACGCAGTTCATTAAGAGTGCTCTTAAGTCTCCTTGGTAGGCGACATTGTTTTGGAAAAGCAAAAAGAGTTTTCAGTCCATAGTTGACATATGCAGAAAACAAACAAAGCCCTACTACTGCAAGCACTGATAGCTGAAACCCAAGTTGTCCCACAAGTCCAGGATTGCAAATTGCCATAAGAAGCGCAACAAAACTCACAGCCGAAAGGGTGTGCTCACGTCGGCCAACACACCAAGAAAGAGCAGCCACAGCTGACATTATCCAAGAGCGTATTGCACTAGGAGGAGCGCCACAGCTCAAAACAAATAGAGCAGAAACACAAAGACTTAAAACAGCTCGACTACCTGGTCTAAGGTGTAAGAGTCTGGCTAGTTGTAAAAGTAGATGAGAAATGATGGCAATATGCCCACCTGATACTGCCATCAAATGCGCTACACCACAAGCAGAAAAAAGCTCATTGAGTCCTTGTGTATCTAAACTAAATCGGTAGCCGCACACAGCACCAGCCAGTACTGCTCGACTTGCCTCTTTTTCTGGACAAAAATTTGAGAGCGCCCGACGCCTAAACATAATAGGTAGGGCCCATAAGCCTTGAGGATGTATTGACTTGCGTATTGAGCGAACGGTAACTTCACCCCAGATACCCTGCAATCTTGAGCGATATCCCCAACTATCATTATTCAAAGGCTTATAGCGCCCTACTACGACAAGTTGCTCGCCGTAATTTACGGACTCATGCAAGCTGAGCCATACCTCAACACTGTGTCCCTCACTTGAATAGGCCTGAGCCCGGCAGCGCCAGCCAAACTGGGTTTGTTTACAGTCCCCCATAACACGAAACTGCCACGCAGAAAGATTGGAATTTTCCAAAGCAGACGCTGCTCTATAGCTCCTCGCAACAAAAAGTTCTACTGCTACAAGTCCTATACAAATACCCACAAGCAAAGCTTTAATCGCTTGTTTGTGAGCAGAAGCTTTCATCTTGCTCATAACAAGCAAGTTGCCCAGGAGGTAGATGCCCGTTGCCACAAGCAACACTTTCCACTGAAGCTCATCCAACTTCAAAGGCAAATAACAGAGTAACAAGAAAGAGACAAGCAACACGCCTACCAATGTCCAACTAAGAAAAGGAATTGAAGGACGTGGTGGAAGCTCGAGCTTAGGCTCAAACACAAATATCATCCTTGAACTTTGCGAATTTCTTTTCACCTATACCCGAGACACGCATAAGATCTTCAGGGCTCTCAAATGCGCCATTCGCCTCTCGCTCCTTGATAATGGCTTTTGCCGTTGCCTCACCAACTCCAGGAAGGCTTTGCAGAGTCGTCTCATCGGCTGTATTGATATTTACCAAGCCCCGCTGTGAAGCGTCCGAAGAAGGTCGTGTTGACAGCTTTGAGTCAAGCTGACTGTCCATCCCCAGCTCTTCCCCTTTACGAGGTACATAAACCTTTTCCCCATCCTCTACCTTTTGGGCAAGATTAATACGCACTCTATCCGCATCATCAGAAAGTCCTCCTGCAGCCTCAATGGCATCCATTACACGCGCATCATCTGCGCTCAATTTGTAAACCCCAGGCTTTGCAACCGCTCCGCTCACATCTACCAAGAAGCGTTTCAAAGGGGCTGACTCAACTGATGTATTTTGTGATGAGTTCTTTTTAGACTTATTTTCACGAGAGCTCTGCTTGGGTGCTTCAAGTTTCTTATCAAGCTGAACTGCTGTTGGCACGAAACGTATGCAGTTGTAGGCAACACTCAACAGGATAATAAGACCGATACCCACACAGAATAGAACTGCTGGTTTACGGTCGATACGTTGTCCGAAAATAGTAAAACAAGCGTGCTGACGTCTTTGAGCCATTGGACTTCCTCCTTCACCTTTTAAGCCTGAAGGAGAGTCACAGCAATAATGCCAACTTTATCGATTTGCCTTGTCTCATACTGACTGACAGCTGCACTCTAGCACGCACATATCGGCAAAACCGCAGCTCATCGACCTGTAAGTGAAATTTTTCTATTCGTAGCTTACGTATAAGAAAAACAGCCTCGTCCTTCTGACAAGGCTGTTCGCAAAATCCATCTTATGCAGAATTCGTGTGCCAAACAGAGCGCCAAGCTAAAGGGAAGTTAGACCTCCAAACTCGACTTCTCTGATTCCCTAGCATCCTTATCTGCCCAAGCAGGAGTAAGTTCTTCATGCCTGTGCCGCAGACAGCGAGGCGCATGATAACTAGGACACTGATCAAAGTCCACATACTCAATATGAGAAACCAAATCCTCAATCATCTGCTCGTGGTCAAAAGAATCCCAAGCAGCATGTACTTCATCAAGTTTTGCATGGGTCTCGGGTTTGCGCGGCATAAAGAGCGTGCAGCAGTCAGGAACTGTTTCGCAGCTGATGTCAAAGGTATTAATCTGATGCGCACGTGCCATAATTTCCTGCTTATCAGAACCAATCAACGGACGGAATACAGGAATAGATGCAATTTCATTGACCGCTGAGATATTCTCAAGCGTCTGAGAAGCTACCTGGCCTAAGGATTCACCCGTTACAAGCGCCTTTGCACCCTCAAGGCGCGCAATACGCTCTGCCACGGCAAACATAACACGGCGGTACATAATAATGCGCAGCTTTTGAGGAACAGCTAGCGAAATCTCACGCTGTTTTTCCCCAAACGGCACAACATATAAACGGCCAATCACCCCCGAAGGAGCTAAAGCGCGGCAAATGTCCTGTGTCAACCACTCACTCGTATCAGCGGTCATAGGACGACCCGAGAAGTGCACCGGCACGCAAATAGCACCACGGCGACCAACAGCCCATGTAGCCACAGGAGAATCAAAGCCAGATGAGAGCAGCGTAATAACTTTGCCCGCAGTACCCACAGGCAAGCCACCTACCGCACGTTCGGAGAGTGCATACACAAAAACACGTGCTTGATTAACGATGACATTAACTTGTACGTCTGGATGATGCATTTTGACTTTTTTCTCGGGGAAATGCTCGCAGAGAATGCTTCCCACCAGCTGATTTATCTCGATTGAATGGCGTTCATAGCTGGTAGAAGAACGATGTGCATGCACCTTGAATGTCTCAAACTCCCCTACTTCAGACAAAGCTCGTATGGCAGCCTCGCAATATTCATCTTCGTCAAGAGAACAACACCATGCCAAAGAAACGCGCGCAATACCTGGAATTTGACGCAGCACAGCCGCAATCTCTTGGTCAGCAGATTCATCTTTAAGATTGACTAAGAGATGGCCTGCGATACGTCTAACCTCACGTGCGGGAAGCGTTTTGACGGCATGACTAATATTGCGTACAAGTTGGTTTTCAAACGTAGAACGATTCTTTCCTTTAAGACCAATCTCGTGATAGTGGACGAGGCATACTCGCTCAGACATGTCCACACTCCCTTCGCACATACTGCGAATTTACAAATACAGACCCCAACTGCCAAGACAACAGTCGGGGTCTACAGCTCACATCTATAAGCAGAAACTAGATGCTTTGATGCATAGCCTCTTTATTTGCTCCAGCGAGACGCTCATCAAAGCTTTCCTTAACAAAAGAAAGCGTACCATCCTCAATCTCGCCCATAGCAATAGAAACCGGATCCTCACCAGAAACGACAGTGGTGATGTCATCGTAATCCTGGATTGCAGTCACGCGAAGATGCTGACCACGCACCATATTGTTAATATCACAAGCGCGTTTGGAAGCAATAGAACAGAGCAAAAAAGGATTGCGTTCACACTTGTCGAGCAGGTTGTCAATCTCAGGCTTAACCACGGACATTGGTAAGACCTCCGTCTTTCTCATACCTTGCAAAGACGTCAAGTAGCTCTTGAGCAGCTCGTTCAACGTCATCGTTGACTATACGCACATCATACTTTTTGGCAGCCTCTATTTCAGCTTTTGCATCCGCAAGGCGAAGAGTGATTTGCGCTTCGTCCTCAGTGCCTCGACCACGAAGTCTATGCTCAAGTTCCTCAAAGGAAGGCGGTTCAATAAAGATAAGTACGGCATCAGGCCACACCTTTTTGACATTAAACCCGCCTTGACAGTCAATCTCAAGGATGACTGAAGCACCTCTATTCATACGCTCGGTAGCTTCGCTCATAAGCGTGCCATAACGATGAGCGTGAACTTGTGCCCATTCAAGGAACAAGCCTTCCTCAACGCGATGAGAAAACTCATCGTCGCTGAGGAAGTGATACGAAACTCCTGGAATTTCCCCTGGTCGAGGTTGTCTCGTTGTAGCAGATACTGTCAACTCTAGGTCAGGACGCAATTCGCGAATACGCGCAACTAAAGTACCCTTACCTACACCAGCAGGACCTGAAATTACAAAGAGACGGGGTGTAACTTCCACTACTTGGAAAGCACCTCAAGCAGCTGCTCGCGCTGACGAGCACCCAAGCCCTTGACACGGCGAGTAGCAGAAATGCCCAGCTCATCCATAATCTTGGTAGCCTTTGCCTTGCCATAACCAGGCAAAGACTCGATAAGAGCGGAAACCTTCATGCGTGCAGCAATGGGGTCATCAGAATCGAGAACCTCCTGCAGAGAAATTTGACCGTTTTTGATCTTATCGCGAAGCTCTGCACGAGCATGACGGGCTGCAGCCGCCTTTTCGAGTGCTGCCTTACGCTGCTCATCGCTCAGCTGAGGTAGTGCCATGAAGTCCTCCAAACATCCAAAGTACCTAAATGCAATTCAAAAAAAGCGCGCCAGTCGCACATCACATTAACGCAGCTAACTTGCACGGATATTTAGTGTGCCACAAATTTGTCTGAATGCAAGTATGAGCTGCAAAAACGCGTTTTTTTAGCCTTCTTCGTCACATTACGTACGTTTATACACGTATTTTGGCGTAAAAGAAGGACTAGAACAGGTTTCACGACTAAGCACGCCAAGACTCATCAGCAGGATTATCTCGAAATGCCAGCAAACGTGCCTCATCTTCCGGCTTGATATATCCCTCTGCGACCGCCACCTGTGCAAGCGTATCAAGATCACACAAGCTCGTATTACAAACATGCTCTGTCGATAAACGATCCAGGCCTTTTTGCATGCCGTACGTAAATATCGACACCACACCTAAAACTTCAGCGCCTGCTTCGCGCAAAGGCAAAACGCAGTCGAGTACAGAGCCTCCCGTTGAAATAAGGTCCTCAACTACAACAACCTTCTCACCAAACTCTAAGTGGCCTTCAATTTGATTTTTGCGACCATGATCTTTTGCAGAACCGCGCACATAACCCATAGGCTTACCCAAACGATCAGCCGCAATAGCAGCATGAGCAATTCCTGCAGTAGAAGTTCCCATGAGCATTTCTACTTCGGGATAAAGCTCGGCAATACGAGCGGCGATAGACTCATCGATGAGGGTACGTACTTCCGGATATGAAAGAGTAAGACGGTTATCACAATAAATTGGGCTTTTGATACCACTTGCCCACGTAAAAGGGTCATCTGGCTTCAAAAAAACCGCGCGAATAGAAAGCAAGGCATGAGCAATCTCAGCGGCAGATGCAGCACGCGTAAGGGAATTCATGGGAGTTCCTCCTTTTTGACAAAAAGCTCTAGAGCAACGCTTAGTGAGCAGTCAGCTCAGCAACAATGGCATCAAAGGCCAAAACGGGATCTTCTGCCTTCGTAATTGGTCTTCCAACAACTAACTTTGAGGCACCTGCCGTAAGTGCGTCAGCAGGAGTAGCGACACGCTTTTGATCTCCCCTATCAGCACCTAGAGGACGTACCCCAGGTGTCACAATAAGCGCATCAGGACCCAATAGTTCACGCATTTCGGCTGCCTCCTGAGGAGAGCAAACGATGCCATCAGAACCTGCCCCTACAGCTAAAGTTGCAAGACGAGAAACCTCTTCTTTAACCGTAGACTGCACACCAATAGATGCTAAAGCTTCTTGATTCATGCTAGTCAGTACTGAAATTGCCACCAGTTTAGTGCGCTCACCACGCATCTCGGCTGCCTCTTCAGTACCCGCGCGTGCTTCACCTACCATCTCAGCACCACCAAGACCATGAATAGAAAGTATATCTGCTCCTACCAATGATGCAGCACGAGCTGCTCCTCTGATTTGGAAGGGAATATCATGCAGTTTGAGATCAAGAAAGACTTTGAGTCCACGCTCATGCATCTCCTGGACAATAACTGGTCCGCAGGCATAATAGAGAGTCATACCCACTTTGACCCAGCGAGCACGGCCCTCAAGCTGTACGGCCAATTCAAGTGCTTCTTCGTGACTGCAGTCAAGCGCAATGATTATTGCATCACGAGCTTGTTCAACGGACAAAGGAAGGCTTAGCATTCAAAAGCTCCTATCAATTCATTAATATCCGACGCGCCCTGATTTTTTGCCCAGTCATATAGCTCGTCTACTACGCGAACTGCTGTCATGGGATCAGTCAGATTTGCTGTACCAACCGAAATTGCAGTAGCTCCCGCCAAGATAAACTCTGCAGCATCTGCACCATTAGTAATGCCACCAATGCCACAAAGAGGAAGGCTTGATGCCCTGTGAGCCTCCCAAACCATACGCACGGCAATAGCATGAATAGCAGGACCACTTAAGCCTGCAGTGGGTCGAGAGAGGCGAGAGCGACGTGTGCGCGTATCAATGGACATAGCGGGAATCGTGTTAATAAGGCTTAGCGCATCTGCACCCGCAGCTTCAAGAGCACGCGCAATTTCTGGCACCCGACTTGGTGCCATTTTGACCATAAGCGGGCGTTTAGTACGAGGACGTACTGCCTGCATAAGCTTTGCTGCCGTCTCAGGGGTAGCTCCCATTGCCGCACCACCGGCGGCGATATTAGGGCACGAAATATTAAGCTCAAGTCCAGAAGCCCAAGGTGCAAGCTCCTCATAAAGCTCTACTGCCGCAATATATTCCTCAATGGAATGGCCCGCGACCTGCAAAATTACGGCACAACCACGCTGAGTTAATCCCTGAAGATATTTACCTTCAGACTCCACCATAGCGCGAATACCCACATTTTGTAGTCCAACCGTATTCATAATACCTGAGCTAACCTCACACATACGAGGTGCGGGGTTACCATCCCAAGGCTCTGCTGCACAGCCCTTACACGTAATGGCACCAAGGTGAGCAACATCATAAAAGCTCTCAAACTCCCGCCCAAAACCATAGGTACCCGAAGCGGTATTCACAGGATTTTGCATATGAATACCACCAAGATTTACCGCCATCAAAGGTGTACTCACCATGCCACCTCCTTGGCATCAAAAACAGGGCCGTCAGTACAGCAGAATTTATAGCCACCCGCTCGCATAGCAACATTACAGGTATGACAGGCTCCAAAACCGCATGTCATCATCCGTTCTAGAGAAGCTTGGCAATCTATTTTTGCCTTTTTTGCAAGCGCTGCAACACCAGCCATCATAAGGTTAGGACCACAGGTGAGAATCTGTCCGAAATCACCTGGTAAAAGCTCTGCTACCACCTCGGTTGTAAAGCCTTGCCTACCATAACTTCCATCGTCTGTAGTGACAATGACGGTAGCACCCATATCCTTAAGCACCGACTCGCCCCACAGTCGATCTTTTGAGCGCGCACCAAGAATAGCGCAAAGCTCCACACCCCGTTCTTTTAATTCGCGCGCCGCAGCAACAATGGGAGGTGCACCAACACCACCAGCTACCAAGAGAGCAGAACGATTATTGCTGAGATTCCAGCCCTTGCCACACGGACCGATCAACGTAGAACTCGCACCAATCCCCATCTGAGAAAGCCGATGCGTACCTTCACCTACTACCGCATAGATGAGTTCAACGCTGCCCTCTTGCAAATCGAGTGAAGCAAAGGACAGAGGAAGGCGCACAATATGAGACGGATCACCAGGGACGGCAATGTTGATGAACTGACCTGGCGCAAGTTTGTTGGCAAGCTCAGGTGCCAAAATTTGCATGCGATACACGTCTCTTGCAACTTGAGCGTTGGACACCACGCTAAAGTCATATTGCTTGATACCCTCTGTCCTCATTTTCACCCCACTCCTTTGTGTGAACTTTAGGCCACGACACCGTTTGCAAGTGTACGTTTACCGCCACAGAACACATCACAAGCAGCGCCTTTGAGCTTATTGCCTAAGAAGGCAGAGTTTTTAGATTTAGACTCAAAGTAGTCCTCAGTTACCTCAACCTCAGCTTCAGGATCAATGAGTGTCAGGTCGGCAACCGAACCTTCCTCAATCTTGACAGCAGGAAGACGCAAAATCTCACGCGGGGATACAGCCATTACTTCGACGAGACGACTCCAACTCATAAGACCAGGTTCAACCATATGGGTGAGCATCAGAGGAAGAGAAGTTTCAAGGCCGATAGTGCCAAAGAAAGCAATCTCCCACTCACAGTCCTTCTCGTGGGCGGCATGAGGAGCATGATCGGTCACCACACAGTCAATGGAACCATCAATAATGCCCTGACGCAGAGCCTCAGCATCCTTGGCAGAGCGCAGAGGAGGATTCATCTTGAGGTTAGTGTTGTAGGTAGTGGTGATATCGTCGTCACAAAGGAAAAGATGGTGAGGGGTCACCTCACAGGTTACAGGTAATCCTTCGGCTTTTGCCGCTTTGACCATTTCAAGGCCACGTGCCGTTGAAATATGAGCGATATGTAGGGCATAGTTGCTAGAGCGGGTTAACTGAATATCGCGCCAAATTTCATGCTCTTCAGCCAATGCGGGCCAGCCAAACATTCCAAGACGAGTTGCCGCACGACCAGCGTTAATAACACCATTCTTTGAAAGGCTCTCATCCTCACAGTGAGCAATAGCTACCTTGTTGAACTGAGAAACATAGCCCATACAAGTCTTCATCATGCCAGCAGATTGCACACCGTGCCCATCATCAGAAAAAGCGCACGCACCTTCGAGTACCATATCCCCTATCTCAGCCAAAGCCTCACCCTTTTGACCTTTGGTAAGCGCGCCGATAGGACGAATATGCACATAACCTGCTGCTTCACCGCGGTCAATCTGATAGCGAATCTCGGCTCCCTCATCAGCAACGGGATTGGTATTGGGCATAGTGGCCACATCGGTAAAGCCACCATGAGCGGCCGCACGAGATCCTGTCTCAATGGTTTCTTTGTACTCAAAACCCGGATCGCGGAAATGTACGTGCATATCCACCATACCAGGAATGAGCACCTTGCCTGTTGCATCTACTACCTCAGCATTTGCAGCATCAAGATCGTTGCCAACTGCCTTGATTTTATTACCCTCAATCAGCACATCGCGCACATCATCAAGATTAAGCTGTGGGTCGACAACGCGTGCGCCACGAATCAAATACGCCATTAGTTTTCTCCTCCTAAGAGCAGATACATCTCAGCCATACGGGTTAGGACGCCTGCGTTGACCTGCTTTAAAATCCTCGACTGCAAACTATCAGCAACCTCAGTATTGATTTCCATACCACGGTTCATAGGGCCTGGATGACACACGATGGCACCAGGCTTCATCATGGCGGCACGGCGAGCGTCTAGACCATATAGGCGGTTATACTCACGCTTGGAAGGAATTGCAGCGCCCTCCATACGTTCCAGCTGCACGCGCAGCATATAAACAACATCCATCTCAGGAATAACCGAGTCGAGATCTGCTGTTTGCTTGCAGCCATACCAGCTGGGATCACCCACCTGGAAGGTTGGAGGCCCAACAAGAGTGACTTCGGCACCCATAGTCTTAAGAGCAGGAGCCAACGAACCACACACGCGACTGTGAGCGAGGTCGCCAACAATAGCAACCTTAAGACCATCAAGATGTCCAAACTCCTCGCGGATGGTATAAAGATCAAGCATGGCCTGGGTAGGATGCTGATGTTTGCCATCGCCTGCGTTAATAACAACTGCATCGGTATTTTCAATAATTTTTTGGGGAGTACCTGCCAGCCTTGCACGACAGACAAACATATCAACGTTCATAGCATCAATGGTCTGAATTGTGTCAGCGAGACTCTCGCCCTTTACAACAGAGCTAGTAGAACCGCCCATATTGAGAGAGTCGGCCGACAGACGTTTTTCCGCTAGCTCAAAAGAACTGCGCGTACGCGTAGAAGGCTCAAGAAAGAGATTGACAATCGTGC
The DNA here is from genome assembly GCF_900078545.1 of Olegusella massiliensis. Lineage (GTDB taxonomy): Bacteria > Actinomycetota > Coriobacteriia > Coriobacteriales > Atopobiaceae > Olegusella > Olegusella massiliensis. Next base: position 4,693 of record NZ_FLLS01000001.1, on the reverse strand, counting down.
GCCCACGTAAAGCGGGGACCTTCTTGATAGTACGGGCATTCACAATAGGGTCAAAGGATTTGGCGGTATCAAGAATCTGGGTGATGTCATCTGCCGTCAGGTCGTTTGTATCAATCAAATGCTTTACTGAGAGCATGAGGGTTGGCCTCCTGTCTGAATTGCGGCTTTGTGAGTCGCATTACCCCAAATCTCAACTGCCGAGTGATCATCCTCAGGCTCAACATAGACGCGCACATCTTCCTCACGGGAAGAAGGAACGTTTTTGCCAACATAATCAGCACGAATAGGCAACTCACGGTGGCCACGGTCAACCATAACGGCCAGCTGAACCCTACGAGGTCTGCCGTAATCCATCAGAGCGTCAAGAGCAGCACGAATAGTGCGGCCCGTATAAAGGACATCATCTACAAGCACAACCTCAGCATCATCAATACCAAAAGGAATACTGGAACCCTGAAGTACTGGTGCTACGCGCTTACCAATGTCATCACGGTAAAAGCTAATATCGAGCGTGCCGATTTGTGGACGCACACCAGCTGCCTTTTCAATCTCATCGGCAAGCTTGCGAGCAAGGGCCTCACCTCGACGGATGATTCCTACAAGAACAAAATCCGTACTACCTTCGTTGTGTTCTAATACCTCATGGGCGATACGGGTGATGGCGCGACTCATCGCCGCCTCATCCATAATCGTTGCCTTTGGCTCATACTGTGCCATTACGCTCCTTCCCATCTCTTGGACGCAGCCGCGACAAGAAAAAAGATGCCCTGTCGCCGTTAGCGACACGAGACACCCCGTTAGTAGACACAGATATGAAATTCAGCACCTTACGGGCATCTCGTACCGCGCTTAAAGGTCGTGCTCCAGTGTAGCAGGTCTTACAAAACCTGTGTGCCACAAATAAACAAACTATTTATCTTTCGTAAGACAGACTAGGTATCTTCCATATCAATACACACAAGTCCCCAAGAAAGCCATGCCCAGCAGGACTTTCTTCCATCAGGTGTGGTGCAACAAACTTGCTGCTTATCATTTAGGGATATCGAGGCAATTTCAAAATCAATGGCAGAAGACTGCCAAATAGCTTGGATATGCCCTTCTTGCATAGTCCAAATAAAGATGTGCTGGGAAAAATTTATATCGTCTTGCTTGATCCAAAAGGGACGGGATTTGCCAAAACTTCCCCGCTTCCATAACAGACAAATAATTTCTTGACTGTTGTCATGATTGATATCGCCTACCAGCACATCAGAAACAAACCAACTGGTATCTGTTTGAAAAAGCAAGGTTGTATTGTTGCTTATCTTTAGCTGACGCTGATGGAGTGCGAGTGTCTCTGTTGTTCCATTGTTATCAAGATCAAGATCTTGCTCGCACTCTTGCCAGCTTATCCAGCTAGGTAGAAAGCGTCCCTGTACCCAGAGCTGAAAAAAGATGAGCGCTACTACAGCAGACGCTATCAAGATGCCAAAGAAACCTGCCCACCGCATATTCTTTTTTTGAAGCAGAGCCTTCCTAAAAGAAGGCTCTGCTTGTCTCAATGGCTGTCTGTGCACTAGTCTATCTCGCAACTAAAACTCTTAGTCCATGCTGGCTTTTCGGGCATAGGAGTAGCATTTGCATCAGGAGACGCACTAATACCGAGCATGCTACGCCATTCAGAGTCAGTCAGACGAGAATCTATAGGTTGCGTGAATTGATAGAAGTTCGAGACCGCACCAACGGCTATATGGAGCTCACCATCAATAGGAAACACAACATATATCGTTGAAAGTATGCCGGTACCTACCTGCAAGACAGAACCATTTGGGTCAGTTGCTATATCGGTAACTATAGCAGCGGGACGCTCTTGAGCCTTTGTCCAGGACTGATTGTCGGTATCTGCCGTCAAATCCCAAATATGTTCCAGCTGGCCACCATAGCTACGAATAAACTCATATTCCTCATCACTCAGCTTTTCATTGGCGAGTTCTTTTTTGGAGATGGCCTCAAGCTGGCTCGCCAGCTCAGCTAAAATTTTGAGTCCATCGGCATCTGTGCTGGACAACACGCCATAATGCGAAAGACCTTCTTTTGTTCCTTGGGTTAAGCGTGCAAGCCGACCATAAAGTTCAGGTTCAGGTTCCACATAACCGCGATCGTCAAGCTCCTCAATAGGACCGCCGCCCATCTCGGCCATAGCCTGCTTTGAATACAAAACCGTATCATGTTTGAGCTCGGTATAACTTGCTAAATAGGTCTGCAAGTTTTTGCGCTCCCACTCTTTGGACTGCATAAAAGCAGGATACCCCTCGCCCTTCGTTGCGAGTAGTGGATTGAGGGTATAGAGCCACTGTGCGTAAAGGCTACCGGTCCAAAGCTCATCGGCGTTTTGGGCAATTTCCTTACGCAGGCTCTCACGATTGTCGCTATAGTTGGCAAAATCATCAGCGCCTGCTTCATGCAAAATCGCCTGAGCCTCCGTAGATCCCAAGACGGAAGGCACATCAAGGGCGTTGGGAAGCATGCGCTTTTCTCCCGCAGAGTTTTCGCCCACGCGGCTATACATCAGCTGACTAAAAATTCGTTCATCCAGTGAGAATCGCTGACCCATAAAGCGAAAACCAAGGTTTTCTGAACTGTGATCTGCCTCTTCACCTCTATCAGCTACTACCACCGAATTGATTTTGGGAGCTTGCATGTGAGCTGTTGTTTTATGGAAAGTATTCCACTTGTCCTTGGTATTGTTAAGGCTCTCTACGCTGACATCATCGCCATAGACTGCCTGGATAATAGGCCAGTATTCGTAATAACTGTTATCATCACTGACGCCTGCAAAAAAACTCGTAATGGTATAGATTGCCTCCCAGTCAGACATTGCGTCGCTATTAAGGGCCATCGTCATAAGCAAAGCACTGCGATCAAGCGTCTCTTCGCTCTGAGTGAAATTTACCTGCCCATACCACATCATCGTGCGGAAATATGCCTCGAGAGTCGCGTCACCTTCGTAATAACCGCGAGGCTTGAACTGGGTGTAATCTAAATTCACTCCGTTTTTTGTACCTTCAGACAAAACGGCCGAGCTGCCCACAGTGCTTGCCGCCATAATTTGCGCAACTTCACTATCAACAGCGGATTCAACTGCCTCAGGAATAGGTGTATCAGAGCCGCACAGCTTGCAGGCAACAGAGAAAAACGCTACATTGCGCCAAGCGGCATTTTGCCACTCATCATCAGTCAGTTTGCTGAGCTGATCTTGACTCTCACGAAGCATAGCTTCACTCATATCGCGCAGTTTTGTTGAAAGCTGACCACGCTCACAGGTTTTGAGCAGATAGCTGAAGTAGAGATGATAACTGTGCATCATTGAATCGGTTGTAACAAAGTTGGGAACCAAATCATACCGGTTTAACTCGTAGGTTTCAAAAAACTCATACCCAGCCGTATCTTCAGCAATCGCAAATCCATTTTTTGCCAGCAGGGGTTTCACAGCTTCAGGCAAAAAAATATCGTTAACATTTGTAACGTTTGAAAGACCATCTTCTACACTATAGCTCTTGATATCGGGTTTAACACCTGCTGAAGTATCTGAACTTCCCTCTTTGCGATACTTTGAAAGTGCAGGTGCTGCCTTTGCTGCAGCTTCCTTATCGAGAGAAGAAATAAGTGTGGGTCGCTGTAGACCCCTGATTTTCTTCCCTGACACGGTAACAGTCGCTGCAGCAGTAGAAGACGTAGCTGCAGGATTGGTCGTTTTTGGCAAACCAAATTTCATCGCCACAGTGACAATAAGCAAAACGACTACAACACCAGCAGCAGCAACAAGAATCCTTAGGGTTGTAGTACTTACTTTTTGCTGCTTTTTTTGGGTCGAAGAGGAAGCTAAGGGCTTTCCACAATGAGGACAAAACCGCTCATCGCCTCCAACCTGCTTTCCACAATGAGGGCAAAACATGTGCTACCCCTTTCGCCATTATGCCTGTAGAATTCAGATGTTAACTTACTTGCGACATTTAAGCTTTTCTGCTGGCAGAAGGCTTATTGAAAGAGGTAAACGTGGATCAAGGAAAAAACGTCTTGGAGTGGGACGAGTATTTTATGGGTGTTGCAGCGCTCTCGGCATTGAGATCAAAAGATCCTCATACGCAGGTCGGCGCCTGTATTGTAAGTAAAGATCGTCGCATTTTGTCTATTGGCTATAACGGCACACCTCGCGGGATTGACGATTCAGTCTTTCCTTGGTGCCGTGAGGGCGACTGGCTTGAAACTAAATATCCCTATGTTGTCCACGCTGAACGCAATGCCGTATTAAATTTCCGCGGTTCCATGCGTGAGCTCAAGGGTTCAACAATTTATGTCACACATTTCCCCTGCAATGAATGTTGTAAAGAGCTTGCACAGGTAGGTGTTGCGGAAGTTGCCTATGCATATAATCCATATCCTGATTCTAGAGAGACTATCGCTGCAGGTAGAATCCTTGAATCAGCTCATATTTTTACACGCGTGGTAGCTATCCCCAAAGTGCAACTTTAATTTTGTTTTTCCACTTGCACGATAGTTGGATGTGTGTATAATACTTTCTTGCTGATATTCCCCGGTGGCGCAGTGGTAGCGCAGCTGACTGTTAATCAGCGTGTCGCAGGTTCGAATCCTGCCCGGGGAGCCATTGAAACTTTTGAGGACCCGTTCGATTGATTTCGCACGGGTTCTTTTC